>CAYUAV010000055.1:0-12494 GCA_964442665.1 uncultured Bacteroidales bacterium | reverse complement strand
TGTGCTCTTTCAGCTGGAGTTAGTAAAGCGCATCCATTTACATAGCTTTCAAGTGCATCGATATAATCTTCGCAGGTTGCACGACTAGGATTCGTAATATAAGCAGAAAGGGCTGCTTGAAAGTCAGTAGCTAATGCATCACAGCTTTTCGGACTTTCTTTTTTTGTGCATCCTAATAAACAAATCAAGACACCAGTGTACAGAATAACAAGGTAAATTTTGAGTTTTTTCATATTCTTTAGATTTAATTAATTCATATAATTAAAGATAACTAAAAATTAGAGACAGGCATTAATTTTTCTTAACAGGTCTGCTTAGGTTATTAAATTTTTTTTTTAAGGATTGTTATGCTATTATGCTTGATTTATTATTTCTTTACAGTAAACTGATACATGATCGTATAGTATCAGTAAGTAATTTGCCTGTTTAGGGATCAGATACAGAAAAACGTCCTCTTACTATGAAATATCCCAAACAATGGTCATTTTATTGTTAAATCCGGGCTTTTGCTGGTGTTATTCACCATCAGTGCAAGTAATTTTTAAATTTATGAAAGCAGGTTTAATACCTGAAAAGAAGAATTTACACTTATTTTATTACTTTTAGCCGATAATTTAATCCATAATTAAAACTAATTGATTTATTAACCCACTATGAAAAGCATTACTAATTGTATTTTCAGAAACCAGGCAGTCGTCAGGCTGCTAATGTTGCTGTTACTGACAGGGCTTACATACGACTTTTGTATGGCCGATGCAGGGCAGCAGGAAAAGATTGTAGTAACCGGTCTTGTTACCGATGCTGCAACGAACGAACCCCTCCCGGGAGTGAATGTTGTATCGAAAGGTACCTCAACGGGTACGATTACCGATATTGATGGTAATTATTCGATAAGTGTTTCTCCAGACGATGTACTTCAATTCAGCTTTATTGGTTATTTAGCTGAAGAAAGAGCAGTTAACAACGCCACAGTAATCAATGTTAGTTTGGTCGTCGATATCATCGGTCTTGATGAAGTAATTGTAACAGGTTATGGTGTCCAGAAAAAGAGTGATGTTACCGGTTCCATTGCATCGGTAAGTGGGGATAAACTGACTGAAATTCCCGTATCGGGAGTTGACCAGGCTTTACAGGGGCGTGCAGCGGGTGTTACCGTAATAAATAATTCAGGCCGACCCGGTGAGGCAGCTACAATCCAGATCCGCGGTATCACATCCGTTAACTCTGCCGAACCGCTGGTTATTATTGATGGAATCCGCGGAGATATTAGTGAGATCAACCCTAATGACATTGCATCTGTGGAAGTTCTGAAAGATGCATCTTCAGCTTCTATATATGGTGTATCAGGAGGTAACGGAGTTGTCCTGATTACAACAAAACAGGGTTTTACCGGCGAAACTCAGACCAACTTTAATTTCTATTCCGGTCTTGAAACGACGACTAATAAATTAGACCTGATGAATTCGCAGGAATGGGCTAAATGGGTAGAAGAAAAATACTATACCGAAGGGAATAGTACTTATCGTGATACTGTTTACTTTACTGATCCTGATGCTCTTCCTACTTATGACTGGCAAACGGAAGTTTTTGAACCGGCATGGACTCAAAATTACGATTTGTCCGTAAGAGGCGGGTCAGAAAAAAATAAGTTCCTGGTTAGTTCGAGTTATTATGACCAGGAAGGTATGGTACGGAATTCTGAATTCAGCCGTTTAACATTCAGGGTGAATACAGAACACATATTAACAAAACGTTTGACTTACGATCAGAAAATTAGTTATGTAAATACCAGAACTTATGGATTTCGTCCTAATGTCTGGACTGAATATTATGACGGACCTTTCAGAAAAATATTTCAAATGTCACCCCCAACACCATTTTACAATGCAGACGGAACCTGGGGTGATTATGTTCTTAATAATGAAGACAATCCTCTTGCCCAGCTTGATATGATTGACCGGCTTGCAAAACAAAATAATTTTAATGCAAATCTTGGGGTTACACTCAAAATACTGGAAGGGCTTTCTTTTACCAGTCGTTTTGCCGGTTATTTGAATTTTGGCGATACAAAAGAATTCCAGGATGTCTATTATAATACTACTACCGACCATCGCGATATGAATAGACTACTTATGAGTATGAATCGCTATATGGGTTACAATGCGCAACAATTGCTGAACTATAATTTCACCGTTGGTGACGCTCATAACTTCTCTGTCCTTTTGGGTATGGAAACCCGTCGTGATTGGAATTATGATATTCGCGGTGAAAGAGATTCTTTATCAAGTTCAATCCCTGCTGCGCAGTATTTTGTCATGTCAGATGATAACGCATCAGCGTCACAAATAGTAGAAGGGAATGGTGCCGAAAGCAGGCATTTGGGTTATTTTGGTCGTCTCAATTACGATTATAAAGGAAAATACCTTTTATCCACCAATATTCGTCGTGACGGTGTAAGTAACCTGGAAAAAGAAAAGCGGTTTGGGTACTTCCCTTCAGTATCGGTTGGATGGAAATTTTCAGAGGAAGCATTTATGCAAAACCAGAACATTATAAGTTTTGGTAAAATCCGTTATGGTTACGGAGAAGCCGGAAATTTCCCCAGAGACGAAACAAGCTATCCGTATCTGAGTATCATTCGTAAACCCAACTTTTTTGGCTATTCATTTGATAATTCAAATGTATCGAGTGTCGGAGCAGCCCCGGTACAGATTGAAAATCCCGGACTCGGATGGGAAACTGTACACATGTCAAATTTCGGGATTGACCTTGCCTTTTTCCAGAACAGTTTGAGTTTTACAGCTGAATACTACAAAAAAGTTAATGAGGATATGATCATGTTGAACCAGGTACCTTACATTGCAGGATCTTTTTCATATGGTCCAGAATATGATATTGACAATACCAATCCCTGGGTAAATATTGGCAGTATTCAGAATACAGGTTTTGAATTTACGCTGGGGTATAAAATAACCAAAGGAGACCTGAAAGGATCATTTGACGTTAACTTCTCTACCTTAAAAAATGAGGTGCTTGACCTGGCATCCGATTCCCTGAAACGGGGTAGTGTTCACAATATTAATCCTGTTACTATGACTTGTGTAGGCAGGTCGATATCAGAATTCTGGGGATTTGAAACGGATGGACTCTTCACCAGTCAAGAAGAAGTTGACGCTTATGTAAATGCTGATGGTGATCCGTACCAGGGATGGGCAGTACCAGGGGATAACAAATATATTGATGTTAATGGCGATGGCCGGGTACTCACCGATGGTGACAAAGTCTTTCTGGGAAGCCCTCTGCCTAAATTTGTCTTTGGTTTTTCCATTAACCTCGAATATAAGGGTTTTGACTTTTCGGCATTTTTCAACGGAACCTATGGGAATAAGATATTTAACGGAACAAAATCATATCTTTATTATTACCAAGGTTTTAATAATCACCTTACTGGTTTTTCTGATCGTTATATTGCTGAAGATATATATAAATATAATCCGGCAACAGGTCAGGAGGAATTGGTTGTAGCACAAAACACGAATACTGACATCCCCCGTGATGCACCGGCAAACTATACCAAACCTCTTAGTTTTTATATCGAAGACGGATCTTATATCCGTTTACGGAATGTCGTTTTGGGCTATACCATTCCCCAAAAAATCACAAGTAAAGTGAGTATCGATAAACTCCGTGTCTATGTTGGTGCACGGAACCTATTTACACTTACTAAATATACCGGGTTGAATCCTGAAGCTGTTTATACCACAGAGAGTGCTCAGGACGCCGAGGACCGTCAAAACCTGGATATGGGTATTGACGTAGGAGCTTATCCTTTAGCCCGCATGTTTTTATTCGGTGTTAACCTAACCTTTTAGTTGTTTATAATATAACATAAATTTTACAACAATGAAAATACATACAGTTTTGAAATTATATACATTTTTAAGCTTAGCTATTGTGGGCTTAGTTATCAGCTCATGTAGTGATAATTGGCTTGATTTCCAGCCAATAGCTGCAGAAAACAGTACTTCCTTTTATCTGACCCAGGCACAGGGAGAACAGGCTGTAACAGCAGCTTATGGTTTGTTATGTTCACGTACACTTTGGGATCGTGATGTTCCGCTGTATATGGGCGATGTTACATCGGACGATTGTGAAGCCGGTGGAGACTATGAAAATGAAGTTCCTGAAGCAGAAGTCTTCAACCGGTTTACAGTACTTCCATCAAGCGGTGAAATTGCTAATGTTTATGGTACACTTTTCCGTGGGATCTATTTTTGTAACATTGGTCTTGAAAAAATTCCCGGAATACTTGAAACAGATGAGAATGCCAGTCCGGCTACGATTAACAGGTTTTTGGGCGAACTCAGGTATTTACGGGCCATGAATTATCTCTATCTGACCCATATTTTCGGCGAAGTTCCTTATGTCGACCATGTGCTGAAAGCAGATGAATATGAACAACCACGGTCAACCTTTAGGGCTCTTTTTGATTTGATGGAATCCGATTTACTGTTTGCCATTCAAAATCTCCCCGAAAGAAGCGGATACAATGCAGCAAATATAGGCAGGGCAACCAAGGGAGCAGCAAAAGCCTTGCTGGCCCGCATGTATCTTTTCGAATCTTCCTATGCACATAATTATAGTGGTGACGAACGCTTTGCTAACCTGAATGAAAGATGGGATGAGGTACTGGATTATTGTACACAAATAATCGAATCCGGTGAGTATAATCTTGTTGGCATCGACGGTGAAACCTATCCTACATGGCATAGCCCGGAGACTGATGGTTTTCGCTATATTTTTTCTGTAGAAGGTGATAATTCTCCGGAATCCGTATTTGAAATTCAGTTTATCCAGGATGATTTACAATATACTCATACCCGTGCAGGATCACTAATTCAATGGGTAACTGCACGATATTATAAGACTGGTCCTAGTACTCAGGCATTAACTCCCTATTGGGGATTAGGCTGGCCAAACCAGGTATTGGTTGATGTTTTTGATCCGGACGATCCCAGGCTACAGACAACAGTAGCAGAAGAAGGTGATTCAGTTGAACTAAGCGGGGGGGTTCTTGAACCTATAAGTTTTGACAATTGCCCGACAGGATATTACCAGAAAAAATATGAACTTTCAGCCCAACAGTTTGCTGACTATACTTCAGGCCATGGATGGCAAAAATCACCCTATAACTTTAAACTTATACGTTATGCCGATGTATACCTAATGGGAGCTGAAGCCGCTTTCATGCTTAGTAATAATACAACAGCCCGTGAGTATATCAACAAAGTTCGTGAGCGTGCCAGAATGTGTGGTGGTGAAGGTAACTTAGTGCCTGCAGATTTGACGTCGGTTATTTTTCAGGATATAGTCGATGAACGCCGTAGGGAGTTGGCATGTGAAGGACGCCGATTCTGGGACCTGGTAAGGTGGAATCTTGCTACCCAATATATAGGGGGTACCCATACTGCTGATGGCGTTGCTATCCAGTTTCAATCACCAAAGAACGACTTTATGCCCTTACCTGCAGAAGAAGTTTCTTTAAGCGGTGGACTTCTTCAACAATACCCGGGATGGTAAAACAGAACAATTCAATACTTGTACTCTCTAAGTATTAGTATTGGAGGACAAAGATCAGGATTCGTAGTTCAACGGATCCTGATTTTGTTTCTGTAAATATTACTCAGGAAAGAATTAAATTTTGGGATTTATTAATATATTGCAAAATTTTATATCTATTTTGACAGAATCTTCATGTTCTCCTGAAACATAAACTGGAATTGAAAGAATTATTTCATCATGGAGACTTCCTGTCTGCAGAACAAGCAGCCATCAAACAGTTAAAAAAAATATACACCGATGAAAAAAGTAATCCTGTCAGCTGTAATTTTTTTACTATTCCCTTTGTATAATAGTAATGCACAACAAGAGATCAATACACTGATTGTAAATGCCGATCTGGGAAAGGATACAATAAACAAATTTATTTACGGCCATTTTGCCGAACACCTGGGAAGGTGCATATACGGAGGTATTTGGGTTGGTAAAGATTCGCCGTTACCTAATACCCGGGGAATCAGGAATGATGTGCTGGATGCATTACGCGAAATTGATGTGCCTGTTATACGCTGGCCGGGAGGATGCTTTGCCGATACCTATCACTGGATGGATGGAATTGGACCGGCTGAAGACCGGCCTAAGTTTGTAAATTCAACATGGGGAGGTGTGGTGGAAGATAACAGTTTTGGCACTCATGAATTTCTGAACTTTTGCGACTTACTGGGTGCTGAACCTTATCTGGCTGTAAATGTAGGCAGCGGAACCATACAGGAAGCACGTGATTGGGCAGCTTATGTGAATTCTGCCGATGATAGCCCGATGGCAAATCTTCGCAGGCAAAACGGACGAGAGAAGCCATGGAAAGTTAAATATTGGGGAATAGGGAACGAAAGCTGGGGATGCGGAGGTAATATGACGGCCGAATACTATTCAAATTTGTTCAAACAATTTTCGACATTTATTCCGGCTGACTATAAGATCCTGTCAGGTGGTATATCAGATGACCTCAACTGGACCGAAACAATCATGAAAAATACCCGGAATTACAGTCATCTTATCCAGGGATATTCCTATCATTATTATACCATTTGTCATAACTGGACGGTTAAAGGTTCGGCAACTAACTTTACAGCCGACGAATGGTTTAACACGATGAAGAATACTGTATTTGTCGATAAAAACCTAAGTCAGCACAGTACAATCATGGATCGGTACGATCCTGAAAAAAAGATCGCAATAATTGCTGATGAATGGGGAAACTGGTTTGATGCCGAACCCGGATTAAATCAATCTCTGCTTTATCAGCAGAATACTTTACGCGATGCCGTTACTGCAGGTTTGTACCTGAATATTTTTAACAATCATGCCGACCGTGTCAAAATGGCCAATATTGCCCAAATGGTGAATGTGCTTCAGTCGGTTATCCTTACAAATGATGAGACAATTATAAAAACACCTACCTTTTATGTTTTTAAAATGTATAAGGTGCATCAGGATGCGACTTTGCTTCCAATCGATCTGCAATGCGCCGATTATAGTAATGGTACTGAAAAAATTCCTGCATTAAGCATTTCAGCCTCATCCGATAAGAATGGTAACATTCATATAAGTATCGTCAACCTCGATCCTGAGGTATCGCACAAACTCCGTTGTGAAATCCGTGGCAGGAGTGTTTCGCAAATTACAGGTGAAATTATTACGGCTGATTCAATGAATGCCCTGAACGATTTTGGAGTTCCTGAAGAAGTTACTATAAGTTCCTTTTCGAAAATGAGGCTTAAAGATAACATTATAAATGTTGATTTACCGGCTAAATCGGTTGTTATGATTGAATTAAAATAACGATGATTGATTGTTTAGGGAACGTGATCTTCGGTTGAAAATATTAGTAACCTGCTTTTCTGCACCTTAAAATGGCAGGCAGACATTTTTAGAAATGTTTGTTAGCAGAAATTCCCGCTGTATGGTAAACTTAGTTTTCCAATAAAGGTTTTATTCTTTTTGTCCAAATCGCATACCCCTCCTTATTTAAATGCAAGCCGTCGACTTTGAAGTATTTTTCATCGGGTACACCCTTTTCATTTAAAAACGCTTCAGTAAAATCAAGGAATTTGAATTTGTCTGTTACCGAGGCATAATCCCTGATTAAATTGTTTGCCTCTTTTGCCCTGGGCCATACCTTCCAGCGGTCGGGGGTAGGCGTGATCGAAATATAATATACGGTCGATCCGGGATTATGTTCATGAATACTTTCAACCAGCTTTTTAACATGTTCCGCCAGATCCTGGGGTGATAAATCACCATGGTGACCCGTGATATCATTTGTACCGACAAAAACAACAATCTTGTTAACATTGTGGCAGTATATCAATTCAGGGGCCCAGTAAATTACATCACCAATTTTCGATCCTCCGAATCCCCTCCGGATTACCGGGATTGGTGCCATGTCTTCACTAAGCGAATTCCAGAAACGAATACTGGAACTTCCTACAAAAAGCACGGCATTATCAGGATATTTATTTTTTTTGTCGAGCTTCTTGAAATGCCGGATTTCTTTTTTCCATACCAGCGGATCATTGCTTTCAAATTTTCGGACTTCTTTCATCATCCAAAGACCGGCAATGATGATAATAACCACAATTGCTCCAAAAATGATTGCAAGGATTTTTAAAAACCGTTTTCGATGCATACTACAATGTTTTTGTTGAACTACAGCTAAAAGTATAAAATGCTACACTATAATGAAATGAATTTCGTGTTTAAAAATGAACAGCCCCTTTTTTTAGTATGTATTAATGTTCATGTCTCTGTTCAACTGGTATTATGAGGAAATAATTGACAGAAATATCAGTTTTCTGAATACAGCCTCACTTCTGATAAATCTCAGGCAGACATAATAAAATCAGAAAAAACAAGTTTGAATAAATATTTTCAACTTTTTTTCCTTCTCATTCTGACATCTTCAGAATCTTCAAGAACGGGTAATTGCCGGTTAACCATTACATCAAGGGAAATAAAGGTTTCGGTACGCATAATACCATCGATCGATTGTATTTTTTCCGAAAGGATCTTTCGGAGATGCTCATTATCCTTAGCATAAACCTTGATAAACATGGCATATTGTCCCGTAGTATAATGGCATTGTGTAATTTCAGCTATTTTAAGTAATTGTTCGGATACTTCCGGGAACATACTTGCATTATCGAGAAAAATACCCACATAGGCACAAGTATTGTAGCCCAGTTTTTTCGGATCAATTACAAATTGCGAACCTGCAATGATACCGAGCTTTGTGAGACGCTGAACCCTTTGATGAATTGCTGCTCCTGAAACATTGCATTCCCGTGCAACTTCGAGGAATGGCATTCTTGCATTCTGGGTTAATATGGAGAGGATCTTTCGGTCGAGGCTGTCGATGAGTGAGTGATCAGTTGGCTTCATAATATATTGAAAATTATTATGTAAATTATAAAATAAATTACAATTTGTAAGTAAAGGTAAAATTTATTTGTTAAATAATAAAAATTTATTTGGATTATTTTAATTAATTAATATCTTTGTACAATGTACTTACAAAATGATATAAAAATGCATTTATTTGTTGCTAATCGAAAGAAATAAATTCTATTTAATTAAAATTAATAAAAATTCAATAGTTTTAGAAAAATGTGTGGAATATTAGCAATAATAGGTAAAGCAGATAAGGAAGTCGTGCAACAACTTTCGAAGCGCCAGAAACACAGAGGTCCGGACGAATGGGGTATTTACGCAGCTCCGAACGGTTCAATAATGGCGCATGAACGATTATCCATTATCGATTTGAATACCGGTACTCAGCCTATTCAGGGCAGCGATACAGCATGGGTGATGCATAATGGCGAGATATATAATCACCTGAAATTACGTGAGGAAGAACTGAAGGGAAGGCAATTCAGAACGACCTGCGATAGCGAGGTCATTGTCCATCTTTATGAGAAATTCGGATACGATTTTTGCAATATGCTCGATGGCGTTTTTTCCTTTGTGATTGTTGACGAGGATAAGTTTATGGCTGCCCGCGATCCCATAGGTGTTAAACCGCTTTACTTCGGCAAGGATATTCTGGGTAATATGTATTTCAGTTCGGAAATGAAAGCGATAGCTGATCAGTGCGATTCAATGGAAGCCTTTCCTCCGGGGTATTACTATACTGCGGAAACAGGTTTCGTACGTTTTTTTAAGCCTGAGTGGGAGGATTACAAAATCTGTACTGAAGAGTTCAGCGCCGGGCGGTTACGCGATGCACTTACACGTGCAACCGAAAAACGTCTGATGAGCGATGTCCCATTGGGAGTTTTACTTTCAGGAGGCCTCGATTCCAGTCTGATAGCTTCAATAACTCAAAAATTACTACGTGATTCGGGACAGGAACTTCATTCTTTTTCTGTCGGCGTTCACCCTGAAGCTACGGATTTGGTTGCTGCTCGTAAGGTTGCAGATTTCATCGGGACGATACATCATGAAATCATATTTACGATCGAGGAAGGGCTTGAAGCTCTTGAAAGAGTTATATGGCACCTCGAGACATATGATGTTACAACCATCAGGGCTGCTATACCCATGTATTTTCTCTCGAAGGCGATAACCGATATGGGGATTAAGGTCGTGCTTTCAGGAGAAGGCTCTGACGAAATTTTCGGAGGATATCTGTACTTCCACAATGCACCTTCCGACGATGAATTTCAGAAAGAAACGATTTGGAGGGTTTTCCGGTTGTCGACAGCCGATTGCCTGCGTGCCGATAAAGCAACCATGGCCATAGGACTGGAAGCCAGAGTTCCATTTCTTGATAAAGGATTTCTCCAGGTGGCCATGTCGTTGCATCCGAAATATAAACGTCCTGACCGGGCTAACGGGAAAATAGAAAAATGGCCGCTTCGTAAAGCCTTTGATGTGAAGGATGATCCTTACCTGCCGGATGAAATTCTCTGGCGGCAAAAAGAACAATTTGGCGATGGAGTCGGATATAACTGGATCGATACGATTAAGACCTATACTTCGAAGATCATTTCCGATGCAGAGTTTGCTATGGCTTCCAGGAGATTCCCCCATAATACCCCCGACACAAAAGAAGCATATTATTTCCGAAAAGTATTTGAGAAATATTTCCCGGAGGAGCATAGCATACAAACCGTATTGAAATGGATTCCGAAATGGCAGAAGAATACCGATCCTTCCGGTCGGGCTGCTGAGATTCATTTTGATAGTACAGAAAATAAAGTTGTTTGAATATTCATTTGGGTGTCTTTAATTTATAGTTTCGCAGGAAGGATGGTTATGCCATCCTTCCTTTTTACTTAACAATTATTATCTTAGGGGTCTTTGAATCAATAAATACAAAATCGTAAAAAATAAATCACACAGTATGAGAAAACTAATCCTACCAAAGAATTATAAAAGTCTGCTTGATCTGAAACAAACCGAAAAAGCCATCAAATTAGTAAAAGATACATTCCAGGATAACCTGGCCGGGGAACTTCGTTTGCGTCGTGTTACTGCTCCTTTATTTGTTCTGAAGGGCACTGGTATCAACGACGACCTGAATGGAGTAGAGAGAAAAGTAACTTTTCCAATTAAAGATCTTGATGATCGTGAAGCTGAGGTGGTGAATAGTCTTGCGAAATGGAAACGGATGGCCATTGCTGATTATGGAATCGATGAAGGATTTGGCATTTATACCGATATGAATGCCATAAGGCCCGATGAAGAGCTGGATAATCTGCATTCGCTTTATGTAGACCAGTGGGACTGGGAGCTTGTAATCAGTGAAAAAGACCGGAATCTTGATTTTCTGAAATATATTGTAAAAAAGATTTATGAAGTTCTGAAGCGTACTGAATTTCTGATTTATGAGCAATTCCCTGAGTTAGTACCAACTTTGCCTGACGAGATTATATTTATACATGCTGAGGAATTGCAGGAACGCTATCCAAACCTGACACCCAAGCGCCGGGAGACAGAAATCGTGAAGGAACACGGGGCTATCTTTGTAATCGGTATAGGAGGTGATCTGGCTGACGGAAAGCCGCATGACGGACGTGCTCCGGATTATGACGACTGGATTTCGCCGACCACGGGCGGTTTTAAGGGTTTAAACGGTGATATTATTCTTTGGCACCCTCTTCTTGAAATGGCTTTCGAAATTTCATCGATGGGCATCCGGGTGAATAAAGAAACTCTACTGAAACAATTGGAGATTTCAGGTAATATGAATCGGAAAGAACTAATTTTCCACAAGAGGCTTCTGAATGATGAATTGCCTTTGTGTATCGGAGGCGGCATAGGACAATCGCGGCTTTGTATGTATTTTCTGAGGAAAGCTCATATTGGTGAAATTCAATCGGGAATATGGCCTAAGCGAATGCTGGAAGATTGCAGGGATAACGGCATATTTCTGGTATAATTCCAAAATGATAAATAAAAATTATAAAAGCCCTCTGAGTTATCAGGGGTTTTTTTTATGATAAATATGACAAATATATTAACTAAAAAATATATTAAATTTTCATACCCTGTAAAAATATAGGGGTATGTTTAAATTTAAGTATTAATTAATTATATCCCCTATAAAATATAAAGGGATAAATTAACAAAAACATTAAAATATTTGCTTTTAGGTATCAAATTAGTATATTTGTAACGATTTTTTAGAAAAACTTTAATAATCAATCAATAACCAATTTAAAACTGACAGTATGAGATTTAATATTCGTTCAATTATTATGGTAATTATGCTTCTAGCCTTAACCGGTTTTGTAAAGGCAGGAAATGGTGAGGCGGTTGATACCGGAATTACTTCCTGGATGCTTACATCAACTGCTTTGGTTCTGCTTATGGTTCCAGGTTTGGCCATGTTTTACGGAGGACTGGTCAGAACAAAAAATGTATTGGGTACC
>CAYUAV010000054.1:10163-12504 GCA_964442665.1 uncultured Bacteroidales bacterium | reverse complement strand
TCTGTGTATTTTTTCATCAAATGCTTTTATATCAATATTGAATGCGTCAATCAAAGGTAAAATATCTTTCAAAGGTTCCTCATTGACATAACCGTTAGATACAACTACATTTTTCCCCTGGTGGTTCCTGATTTGTTCCGCAATATCAAACATATATTCATACCATATAAAAGGTTCGTTATAAGTATAGGCCACACCGAGGTTATTCATATTTGCAGTGGCGATTTTAACAATCTCATCAACCGATAAATTTTGTAGTCTTGGAAATCCTGCTTTACCCGATTGGGATATTTCATAATTCTGACAGCACGAACAATGAAAATTACACCCTAATCCGCCTAATGATAATATCTCTGATCCCGGATAGAAGTGGTATAAAGGCTTTTTTTCAATCGGATCGATATGGAAAGCCGAAACACTCCCATACATCTCCGAATATAATATGCCATCAGTATTCGATCGTATCTTACAAATACCTGCTTTGTTGTTGGCGATAATACAGTTGTGCGGACAGAGCAAACATTGTATCTTTTTGTCGGTATGACTTTTGTAATATCTTGCTTCCATAGCAGCAGATTGAACAAAAATTACTCTGACTTCCAGGTGCTACAAAGTTATATTTCGTAGCTCAACAGCCGAAAAAAAATCTCCGTTAGGTCCGTCATCATCAATGAGTGACGGAACCAGGGCTCCAGGCAGAACATGATCAACAGGATACCAGGCTTCAGATCCACCCATGTCGGTTTTAAGCCATCCCGGATCGAGCCGGTTAATTCGCACTCCCGTACCTTCGAGTTTTATTGCAATATCCTCAGTTAGTTTATCGACAGCTGCCTTTGATATGCTATAGGGCAATAATTCAGGCTGATCTTTAATCCCCGAAGTTAAATTTATCACACGTCCGTAACCCCGCTCAGTCATTCCGGGAATAAAAGCCGAACATAGATAGTACATGGCATAGACATTAACCTGAAAAATGTTGCGCCATACTTCAGGTTCATGTTCCCATATATTCTTCCTGAACGGACTTGAAATGCCTGCATTGTTATAAAGAATATCGATCCCGCCGAATTTGTCAACGATTTGTTTTACCATCTTTTTGATCTGTGAATTATCGGACAGATCACCTTCGACCACATGAGCTTCAACAGGAAACTCATGGACCATTTCAAGAGTTATATATGTACTCTCCTTTTTTCGGCCATGAATTATCACATTGGCTCCCAATTGTGCCAGTCCTTTGGCAATTTGTTGCCCCACTCCCCTGCTGGAGCCCGTTATTAGTGCAAGTTTTCCGTGTAACTCTTTCCTCATAATTTATTTTGCCAAATAAACAGGCAATTTATAAAAGAACAGTTAAAATGTATATCATGCAATCGTGATATTTTATATGAGGAATAAGATCCTGCTTTTCAGTAACTATTAGATTAACGCTTTTATACTATTCTGATCTCATCCCCGATCCCGGCAATAAAAGGCATTGTAATTTCAGCCTTGTTTAACTCCTGCTTTATATTTTTCGGCGAATTCTTCTGAAATATAGTTATCGTAGTTTTCACAAACATGTGTAGCGAAATCGACTGCCGTTTCGATGATCTCCTTCCATTCCTCACGTTTCAGACCGGGAAGTTCTTTATACCTTATATGGTTTTTAAATAAAGAATAAACAACCCCAGCATTAAAATTATCTCCAGCCCCTATCGTACTCTTCGGAATGATCTTTTTAACCTCAAATTTTTCAGAAAGGTTTGGTGATCGCAGAAAAACACCTTTAGTTGAGGAAGTGTACAGCAGAAAGGGCGGTTTATCACCAAAATTTTTATAGGTTTCATCTGCATCGCAGGCACCATAGATAAATGAAAAATCTTCATGCGACCCCCGTACAATTGTTGTATAGGAAATATTCTCTTCAATCATGGGTTTCAGGATATGTAAATCATGAAGATGTTGTTTCCGGAAGTTGGGATCGTAAATAATGATGGCTTTATTCTTTTTAGCTTCCTGAATAAAATGGATAAGTTTTTTTCGTACTTCCGGAGTGATCGCATAGAATGAACCGAACAAAACAATATCGTCCTGACGAATATGCGGAAAATCGATATTTAACCGTTTCTCGGGATAAATCTTATAGAAATCGTAACTGGCATCGCTATTCTCATTCAAAAATGCCAGAGCCAAAGCTGATTTACCATCATAATACCTGTAAACATACTCCGTAGATACATTATTGCTTTTTAAAAAATTATCGATGAAATTGCCGACCTCATCAAGTCCGTATTCGCCAATGAACTGAACAGGCAAACCCAGACGACCTAAAGTAACTGAAGCATTGAGACAAGCT
>CAYUAV010000054.1:0-10153 GCA_964442665.1 uncultured Bacteroidales bacterium | reverse complement strand
TGCTGTAAATGGCTGATTTCCTTTAATTAAAATATCAAGCACAGTTTCGCCAATTGTATAAATCTTACGCATCTTTTCTCTCTTTTACCAGTTTTAAAATTTCTCTGAATTCATCGGTTCCGGATTCTCTGCAAAGTTCGAAAAGTATTGATTCACAGGTAGTAATCACAGAACCAACGTCACGCATACGCCATAATGATACTTTCTTATCGTTTTCATTGGCCGAACCTATACAATCTTCAACAATTACAGGGTTGAAATTGTTGTACATCAGATCAAGAGCAGTTTGAAGCACACACACATGAGCCTCAATACCCATTATAATCACATTTCGTTTACCAATACGATTCAGTACCCGAATGAAGGCAGGTTCGCGGTAACAGCTGAATTTTGTTTTTTCGATATATGAAAAATTTCCGATAGTTTTATTGATAATCGGAACAGTCGAACCAAGTCCGTTGGTGTTTTGCTGAGTGACAACAATCGGGGATTGAAATTTCTTAAGACCTTTTAATAAAATAACCGTATTTTTTATAATACCCTGATGATTGATAATTGTAGGTATCAGCTTTTCCTGCATGTCAATTACCAGACCAATAGTATTTTCACGATTTATTCTCATAATAGCAAGGGTGCAAAAGTAAGAATTACCAAAAGAAACAAAGGTTAAATTTCGAAAAAGTAAAAAATAAATCCTTCATAAGATAATAAATTTCAGCCAGAAGTAGATACAGGAATTATAACTTCTTTATCATTCCGGATTATTTGAAATAATAAATCTGGAAATAAACGGCTATTTCTAATCGTTGAAAGAATTGTTGTGTGCAATATCAGAGAAAAAACAGTACCCCTGTATTTTCATTATGAGTTCAATCTCTCTTTTTATATATTTTTACACGAACATTGAATAATCTGAATTCGGGAGTTAAAAGTTTACTCTGATAATATATGAAGTATCGTCTTATTCTTATTTTCTGTTTGTTCCTCAATCTTACGGGATGTTCCTACAAACGGAATATCACCGCAGAAAATATTCAGTTGTCTCCGCTATATTCTTCAGGTATGGTAATGCAAGCTGGTCCAAATGCCATAATCAAGGGTAATGCCGATCAGGGATCAGTTCTGGCTGTAAAAATCATGGAGTACATCAAAGTTGTAAATGCCGACAGCCAGGGTAAGTGGGAAGCTGTATTCCCTGAAATCGTTCTGAAAAGGCCTTTCGATGTAACCGTTGAAGGAAAAGATACCGTAATAACTTTGCATAATGTCAGAGCAGGCAAAGTTGTTATAATCCTTGGCGATGCCGGTTTAAACTTTTTCGATAGTAACCGGGATACTGTTTGTAAATATGCCGATTCCCTTTCAAATTCCTCTCTCTGGAAGTTCAGACCCGCCGGCATTGAGAAAAACAATCATAATGTATCTTTAACCGGTAATTGGACTTCTGTAAACAACAGTAATGCGATAAATCAAAGCTGTACTGCAGTGAAATGGGTATATAAATCAGTTGGAAAATCGCGGATCCCTGTGGGCATAATTGATGTAACCTGGCCCGGTGCACGACTAAATGCATGGCTTACTAATGCAGCTATGAAATTCGCTCCGGATACAATAAATTACCATACCCAAAACCCGGGAAAAAATATTTCATTTAACAAATCGTTAGCCGATAGTATTGTATCCCTGAAAAATTCAGCTTATAATGGCGTTACAACCGGGGCAACACGAATATGGTTCAACGATGAAAACTGGTTTATGACTGATCTTCCTGTAGATTTTTCAAATAAGAAAATACCCCAAAATAAAAAGATTATTTATCTGCGAAAGAAGATTTATATATCGTCCAGGTATCTGACATCTGATTTTACTATCAACCTGGGATATATTAACGGAGATGTCGAATTTTATTTCAACCAGCAAAAAATCGATCCCGTGATTACAGATGGTTACTATCAGCTTACCATAGCCGATACGCTGTTACATGAATGGAGTAATCTTTTATGCATCCGTCTGTTTTGTGGTATCGAACATTGCGGCATATACGGACCCATGCTAAATTGTTATAATGCTGATTCGACTTTTTATAGTAACCTGAAACAAGAATGGAAATACAATTATAATCCGGAGCCCGACTTCCCGGAGTTCACCACCATTACATCAGAAACAGGAATCCTCTATAAGAATTTGATTACAGCTATCAAGGATTATCCGGTGGATGAACTTATCTGGTACGGAGGATATTTTAATATCGAAGACCCGGATATTGTTTCTGAAGCGACCAAAGAAATTCTCAGTTATTTTAATCAAGTGTCGCAGATCACAATTCTAATTAAAAGCCCTTCTCCGCTCGATTCCATTATTTATGGCGAAAAAACTGATATTTTCCGGCACGAACTCATGCAAACAGCCGAAAGCACAGGCGCAAAGCAGATCATATTCTGAATACCCCTGAGCATAAAAAAGCTGCCCTTCGCAGAAGTAAGTAGTGCACGATCTTACTTGAAAACCAGGCGAAAGGCAGCGGCAGGTAGCTTATTACCTAATCCTTCTCCGAATAAAAGTCAATGTTGAATCCGAGATAGAGGTAATTCATCCAGGGATTTAATTTCAAACCTCTCAGCTCGGAGCTGTTCGACAAATTAAGCTCCTGACTCAGGATATAATCATGATCCAGTACATCCCAGAAGAGCTTTTCTATTTTATATCCGATGGTGAACCAGTTAAAGCGTACTTCCGCACCCAGAATCATTCCCAGATTATGTGGAACGATTTCCTGTTGCAGATCGTATGTCCAGTCGCCGTTATAATCGTTGCGGGTAGCTTGTATCGTCCGTTCATAGAACAAACCGGTATTGAACGAATACATCAGCCTGCCCGGCTTTCGGCCAAACTGAAACTGGTTGATCATACATATTCTCCACGCCTCGCGGTTAAGCTCAGCATCGGTATTATATTGCATCATTTCATTTCCGTCGGATGCCAGGAAATCGGAAAAATTCTGAAACGGAATATTCTCCTTTTTATACCCGATCATTAGTTGCAGGGCATTGTATCCCGAGGCGCTATGGAAACGAATGAATCCATTCTGAGTAATACTTCGTATCACCTGGTCATACTCCGAAGTAGCCTGTGAAAAGGTACTTCCTCCGAAATCGACCATGTAGCCAAATCCGCTTCCCTGGGCACTTGCCGATAGTGTAATTACAAGCAATATAAATAGTATCGATAACTGTTTCATGATGTATCTGATTATTCTACCAACATTGTCTGTATCATCACATTATCGCGCCCTTCGGAACGTGTCTGGTCTTTTTCATACTTCCATGTCAGGGTATGGGTTCCCGGAAGGAAAGTTTTACTGAAAGTTACCCACCCGGTTTCCCCGCTTGCCTCATCGATCTCAACAAATCCATCGGCGAAAAAGGAAAATACATCATAGCCTTCTTCCGAACTCACATTGTATTCAAAAGTCAAAACAGCGGTTTCGGCATTAATCAGAACCGCTTCCATCAGGGTTTCCTCCATATTATCTATTACGGGACTTATGTATACTTCATCCACCATAGGCCATGTCGAAATCATTTCGATGTGGTTGTACTCATAATCATCGAGCTCATTGATGGATACTGAAGAAGCATATGCAAATTTCTTCATTACCGTCCGTGCAAAATCAATCACTTTCAATGTATCGCAGGCATACGGTATTGTATACTGTGGTGATGTTTTTCCGGGTTCAATAACCAATCCCAGGAATTCCTCATCCATAGTGAACAATCCCAGAACTTCTTCCGAATTGTTCGTAATGCGGATTGTCTTCTTCAGCACACCTGACCGGAGAATTACTTCTTCATCCTGAACAATCTGCACATTCGAAAACTCGTCCTGAGGTACACCAGCCAGATTGGTCGATGATATAGTATATTTGTCGACAGGAATAACAAAAGTAGTCTGGCTATTTGCCGGAATACTTGACAGTCCCTGGGGCGAACCTTCGACGAGGGCAATATTCTCGATCAGACCGCCATTGGTATATACATTGATAACAAAATCGTTCTCGTTAATTACGGTAATTTCACCATACTTCCCGACAGTACTATAGAAAACGGGGATTTCTATATTGGCTTCCTTATGATACTCGTTTATTACGATTTCAGGCATTTCACTCCATCCTATTTCCACTACATCTCCCGATGATGAATTCGGATCGGAATACCAGTAATGGTAGTACAGGTAATGAACACCATAGTCGATACTTACCATTTTGTTTTCGATACCAGGCTGAAGCGATGCCAGCTTAGCCCCCGACCGGCTGTTCAACAATATATCGACCTGATAGATTACCGGGTGTCCGTATTCATCAATGCTCGGATATGTTATCAGCAAAGTGCCCGAACCAGCATAGTCATCTGATCCTGTGATCAGCCAGTTGGCCCTCTCATCAGGATCGGTAGAATTTGACAATGCCACACGCCATTGCCTGTATACCAGTAACATATCGGGATTATCAACATCCTGAACATCGCTGGCTTTCCAAATCTGAAGCAGGCACACTGCCAGTCCGGGATTGGGAATGGACACAACGAAATCGCCCGTATCTGCCGGAATGCAGGTTATGAATGCACCGGGATCGTAAACTCCGTCAGAATAATCCTTATACAGGTATAGTATTTCACCTGTTCGGTTATTTATCACCAGGTTGCCTTCATAATCAGGTTGGCAATTGTTGTTTACATAAGGATCATCATCGTAATAACAAGAACCATCGTCTATATCGGCAGCAACATCGTAATTCATGGCACGGGGATCAGTACAACCGTATTTCTCGCGCTCACATTGAATACAAGTGAATGTTGCCAGCATTATAAACAGAATCGATTGTATTTTTATGGTTCTCATAGTTTTAATTATTTAAAGCTGTCATAAAGTCAAATTCACTTTTTTCATGTCTCCCCTGGCCTTCTGTAAAAAAAACTATACTGAAGGCCGGGGATCCCTTTTATTTGGAGACTTTATCACAGCCTCCATATTTGACAAAAACCTCAATTATTCACCAGGTTCCTCATCCGGCAGACCATCAACAATCCATTCGATTGTTTCGTCTGCAGTTACAGTTATTGTTGCTGTTTCAATGGTAGTGGCATTTGTTAAGTGTTTTGCACTGAGTATATAATCTTCATCCAGTACTCCTTCGCCGCCATAAATAGGCATAATAAAAGTATAGGAACCATAACGGTCGATAGTTGAAAGATTTTCCGGTAATCCGTTTTCGAGGAAGCACACATCTTCGATAAGCCTATCGCCGGCATATATCTGCACAGGTTCGGGTGTCATATTCGTAATCGTCAGATTTCCGTATTTCATTCCCGAACTTTGTGCTGCTCCCAGGTGCGGAACAATAATGGTGATATCCTTACGATTTTCATTCAGTACAAGCCAGACCGGGTATTCCTCACCGTCGATAATTTGTGATTCTATCCAGCCTAACTCTTCGAATGCTTCATTGTTGTTCTGATCGGAGAACCAGTAGAGATAATGAAGCGTATAGTTGCCATAATCGATACCTACTTTTTTATCCTGCTGGCCGGGCATCAGGCTCATGATTTTAGCCCCGGTACGACTGTTAAGGTATACATCAACAAATTCATCGGTACCTCCATAGTATGAAAGATTTAACGTAGCAACATTAGTATACTGCGATGCCCCTCTGAAAAGCCATGTAGCACGCTCTTCGACACTCGTAGAATTGGAAAGAGGAACAAGCCATTTTTTGAATACATTCGCCGGATCGGGATTATTCGGATCGAGCATTACATCTTCCCATAAGTACATATCGAGTTCTATTGTACTTTCATTCGGGTTTGGAATATACACCAGAAAATCGGTAGCAGAAGCCGGAATTTTCTTTACAATATACTCATCCTTGTAAAGTACCAGACGTTGCGTTGAGTTATTTATTATCAGCAGATTGCCGCTTGGATCGGGTGAATCGGGAATGAAATCCTTTGGCGGATCTTCCTGAAATAGTTCACAGGATCCCATGAATATCAGAGATAGAAACGATAAATAAAATAATACTCTTTTCATGATTTTTAGATTTAAGGTTTACCATATTATTGTTCTTATAATCAAAAAAGTCAGAGACAGTATTTTGTGCAGGATATTAATAGCAGCGCCTATGAAAAGATATATTGTCAGCACCGGGATGGTCTCGGAGTATATCAAGTTCTTATTCATGCGCTTTGTAGTTAACTTCCGGTTGTTTTGCCTGCATGCGGAATATGAGAAGGCATGAGGCAGCTCCGTTTTTCAACTTAAAATGACAAGGAGATTCGGAAAGGGTTGCATGGAAGAGGAGAAAACTTCCGGATTGGCTCCGGTTTTGAATTGGCTAAAGGATTTTTTAAGGGAATAGATACTTTTTATTCGAATAGATTTAGCTGTCCGGGAATATTCTGGTTATAAAAATTCATTTGCATGGGAAGATCGAGTTTAGTACATGATTCATTAAAAATATCATATAATCGGCCGGCATTTTCCGGCGAACAACTATATGCTGTACCAAAACGACGCATATATTTTGACCGCAACCCGGGAAAGTACCGGTCGAGTTTATCATAATAATACTCACGCTGTCCTTCGCGTTGTGTCATACCCATCCAGCCCAATATATAAGAAGCACCTGATTCTTTTGCCCTTCGGACAATTTCAGCTATGTTTTCTTCCGAATCGGTGATATAGGGAAGAACAGGTGAAAGGATAACGCCGCAGTAAATACCCTTACCGGACAGAATCGCCAAAGCCTTAAAACGTTCCGAGGATATCACCGCTCCTGGTTCCAGTATACGGGCAAGTTTATCATTGTATGTAGTTATTGTTAAAGAAACCGCAGCATATATTTTGGAAATTTCCGCGAGCAGATCAATATCGCGAACGACAAGATTGCTTTTAGTCAGTATGTGAACAGGATAATGGTATTTTGCGATCAGCTCCAGTGCTCCGTAGGTCATCTTTGTTTCTTTTTCGACCGGCATATACGGATCGTTCATAGAACCGGTACCAATAGTCCCTTTAAAGCCTGACCTCCGTTTCAATGCTAATTCAAGCAGTTGCAACGCATTACTTTTAATCTGAATGGATGCAAAATTATCAATCCCGTAAACTTTACTGCGTGAATCGCAATAAATACATTGATGCTGGCAACCCCGGTAAAGGTTCATGTTGTAAGTAACTCCAAAGGCCGGATCAGGTGCTCCCTTCAGTTTCGACAGAATGGTTCTGGCTTCTATGTATTCAGACATTTTTAAAAATATTCTTCAACTAAGATACCTGATTAAACTGACAACCTTATGACAGTCGGGTATGCCCAATTAATTCTTTAACAGTTATTATGATCTAACAAATGTCATTTTATCCTGTTATAGCAATAAATAAAACCAAAGAACTATGCGAACGATTAAAAATATTCACACAGCCATCAATGCACCCATCGACGATCTGATAACTTACCGGGCTATGCCGACACAGAGCATCGATTATATCGATCCGTTCCTTTTTCTGAATCATCATGGCCCGCAGGTTTATCCTCCAAACAACCGGGGGCTCCCCTTTGGTCCGCACCCGCATCGCGGATTCGAGACTCTTACTTTTATTATTGAAGGCGATCTGATGCATTATGATTCAGGCTCCGGTAAAAACGTTATCAATGCCGGTGGTATACAATGGATGACTGCCGGTAAAGGTCTTGTGCATGCCGAAATCTCTTCCGATGAATTCAAAAAAAAAGGCGGAAATGTCGAACTGATCCAGCTCTGGTTCAATCTCCCGGCAAACCTTAAAATGATCGAACCGGCTTATATCGGACTGCAAAAAGAAAATATCCCCGAAGTTTCACTTGATAATGAAAAAGTCCGTCTCCATATTGTTTCAGGGACGTGGGATGAAACAAAAGGCGCTGTTGATCCTAAAACCGGTATCGAGATAGTAAATCTTGAAATGAAAAAAGACGGTTTTTATAAAACCCGGATCAGTAAAGACAGAAATATCCTGCTGTATATTGTAAGAGGTAAAGTAAAGGTAAATGGTCGTGAAGTATCGATGCATCAGCTTGTTGAGTTTAATAAAGACGACGGGAATATTGAAATCACAGCCATTGAAGATTCCTTGCTTCTTCTGGGTCATGGGCTTCCCTTTAACGAACCCATTGTTGCACAGGGTCCGTTTGTGATGAATAATGTGGCTGAAATTAAGCAAGCCTGGCTCGATTATCAGAAAGGAGATATGGGATCATTGTGATCAAATTTATTAAAAACCTCTTTAAATTTTTAAAAGCAACTGCAATGCCAGTCAAATTCCGCGCCATTTCAAGTTATCACCAGACCGGCTGAAATCTTTGGCGCGGCTGGCTTAATCCTTTGTTTCTGCTTCAAACATGTCATCCCTGCCGGATTTTTCACACAACTGGAAGTCCTTAGGACTTTTATGTTTGTAGAAATTCTTTAAATGATCGAGCAGTGCACTAACAAGTTACATTGATTGGAAAGCCAACTGCATTCAGGGCGCATCAATTTAACTTAATTCCAGGCACCTTTGCCTAAAATGAACTACCCCGCTGCAAGCAATCGGGGTATTAATAAGGAATACAATTTTTCAACCCGCTCTAAAGAGCTGAGAATAAGACCCGTCAGATCCCGATTGCTTGCATCGGGATCAGTTCGATTTAGAAATTTCAGTGCACTATCCCTGCCCGTCTGGTCAGGCGGGGTTTCTGAAATTTCAGTCTCACTGATTTAAATAGGTTCTTAGTGATGTTATATCAACTATTCAGTAAATCACAAATAAAAAATTCCCATTAAAACTTAATTGTTAAAATTCTCAGGTAAATTATCTCATAAAGTCAATAACCTTATTTAATAATATCTTTCTGGAGATTTTGATTACCGGTACCTGATGACTGGCATTTGAGATTTCACAATTTCAATCCCTGGTAATATTTCTTTGCCAAAAAATCTCTGGTAAAGTTTTTGCGAAATGACTAACTTGCGCCGGTTTCATAATGCAATTGCTTTTTTCTACGTTATACAAAGGAATAAAGCGTTTTACTTTTTCAATGATTACATACATGGATATGATAAAGAAAGTCAAAAAAAATTCATTACTGCCTGTATCTGTCATGGCCGTGATGACTATTATACTTGTTCAAAGTGGTTGTAAGAAGGACGATTGTACGGTACCTGCAATTGACTACCTGACATACCGCGACAGCACTTACAGCATTAATTACCTGGTCCCCACACAGGTGTTTACGATCCATGGAACAAATTTTAAAGACTTTAATCATCTGTACATTAATCATACTGAACTTAATCCCCTTTATATACTGGCCACGGATACGAGTATTACCTTCCGGATGCCCAGTATGACTACAAATTCGGATACGGAGGAATTGACCGATAGTATTTTACTTGTAAAAGATTGTGGAAATGATCTTTTAATGGTTAATATTCTGCTTGCACCACCTTATATTACAAAGATCAGCAACGAATATGCCATAGCCGGTAATACTGTAACCCTGTGGGGATATTTTTTTAGTCTGCTCGAATCAGTTGTATTCCCGGGAGATATCGAAGGAGAAATTATACCTTCCGAATTCGATACGGTTTGTGAAGTCATTGTTCCTGAAGGAGTAACGGAAGAGGGTAAAATTATTCTAACCTCGGAAAGCGGTGAAGGGAATTCGGCTATGGGAATCCGTTTCAACGATCGTACCGGCTTACTCTGTAATTTCGATGACGTTGATACGTGGGAAGGATGGGGAGGAAGAGTGATCAGTCATTCAAACGACCCAACAATTCCGGAAACTAACGGAAAATTTTATGCCGGTAAACAAAATAACATTCAACCGGGAATGAGTGATATGAACTATGTAACCCTGCCCATCAGTATGTTCACTATGCCCGATTATAACGGCAGCCTCACACCTGATTATTTTAACCTGAAATTTGAGATCTATACGCTTTATCCATGGGAAAGCGGCTACTATACTATTGAAATAGGTGAAATTAACGAACAGGATACAATCGAATATTCCTATAAATACAAATTTCAGCCCTGGAACGATACTATATATGACGGATCATTCACTACTCAAAAATGG
>CAYUAV010000053.1:0-12508 GCA_964442665.1 uncultured Bacteroidales bacterium | reverse complement strand
CATTCTGATAAAGGAGGACAGACGCTGGTCATCATCAACGAGGAGAACTTTCATATTTTATCAGGTAACAGTTTGACTGATTGTCAAATCTACAAAATTTGAAAGATGAATAGGTTATTTTTATGAATATGGTGTAATTTCTTCTTAGTTTCTTTCAAATTATTAAATTTACATAGCTAAACACTACTATGATACCGACTTACAGGAAAAGTACCTTTCGCTTACTTGTCACCATGATCATGGTTTCCCTCCTGGTAACCGGTATTGCGATTTTTGTGATCTTTAAAATAACTCTCAAGGAAAAGAAGAATTATCTGCAGAAACTCTCTGATCATCAGTATGGAATTATACAGTCACTTTACCAGCGAAACCGGGATAAAGAAAAAGTACTGGAGTTTTTAAAAGAACAGCAAATATCACATCCCGGTTTGGAAGAAACGGGAGAATTCACAATTTCATATAAACAAGGCGATACGGTTTTCCTGATTCTCCATAAGCAATATAAAGGCTCTCTTTCACCAATTAAACTAAATGTAAAATCAAGTTTTGGCAAACCGAGTATATTCGCTGCCTCAGGGAATACAGGATTTTATAAAGGTGATGATTATCGTGGAAACTATGTAATAGCCCATTGCGAATATAATGCTGAACTCGGTTGGGGTATTGTTACAAAGATTGACTATTCCGAGATTTTAAAACCTTTCTCTAAAGCAAGTCTATATGCTTTTTTAGCTACAGTAGTGCTGGTTCTTGTGGGTACGTTTTTTTTTAAACGTTTTTCGGACCCTCTATACACACGCATCGCTGAAAGTGAGGAGAAATACCATACGTTATTTGATTTTATTCCGTCAGGTATAACAATCTCTAATAAAAACGGGGATATCCTCGAAAGCAATCTTGAATCTGAAAAACTTCTGGGCGTTCCGAAAGAAGAACATTACAATAGACAAATCGATAGTAAAGACTGGCAGATCATCAGACTGGATGGAACGCCTATGCCGGCTGACGAATTTGCCAGTACAATAGCCCTGAAAGAAAACCGGGTTGTCGCCAATGTTGAAATGGGTATTATAAAACAGAAGAATCAAATAACCTGGCTGAATGTTTCGGCTGCTCCTTTTCCATTGAAGGATTTAGGTATAATGGTGGTATACAGTGATATTACAAGACGGGTCGAAGCTGAGAATACTTTAAGGCTACACGATAAAAAACTCCAGGAATATGCGGATGAACTGAAGTCCCTAAACGAAACAAAGGATAAATTTTTTAATATCATGGCGCACGATTTAAAAAATCCCTTCAGCAGTTTGCTGGGAGCTTCGGAATATTTATATAAAAATTCCGAAAGTCACAATGCGGAGAAAGTGAAAAAGCTCAGCAAAATACTATATGGGGCGGCAAAAAGCGGATACGATATTCTGGCCAACCTGCTAGAATGGTCGCGTTCACAAACCGGCAATCTGAATTTCGAGCCTGCCACGCTTAATCTGGCCGATATTATTGCCAATAATGTGAGTCTGATCTCGGCAATGGCCGATTCAAAAAAGATTAACGTGGAGGTGGATGTTGATCACAAACTGGAGGCAAAGGCTGATAGTAATATGCTAAATACCGTTTTAAGGAATTTGTTAACTAATGCCTTAAAATTCACAGGCAAAGGAGGGGAAATACGTGTCAGTGCCAAAAAGGTCGACAGTGAAATTATTGTGACGGTTAAGGATTCGGGTATCGGAATACCCAAAAAAGATATCGATAAATTATTCAGGATCGATGTTAAGTATGTGAACCAGGGCACTGAAAATGAAAAGGGAACAGGACTCGGTTTGATCCTATGTAAAGAATTTATTAATCAGCATGGCGGTAAAATCTGGGTCGACAGCAAGCCAAATTCCGGCAGTGAATTTCATTTTTCAATCCCTGTCTGATATTCTGATCATCTTTCAAGAGTGCGGATGCAAGAGATTATTTTCACATGGCAATCAAATCATCAAGTATAGTTAGCAATATCTGTCGAGTCTAAACGAACTGAAGGTTTTATATTTGTTCAGTCTTACCGATAAATGATTTGTAAAATGCAAACTTAAAAACAAGTCAGAAATGGGAACGCCGATTTATATCAATCCCATAGGGAGCGTAGTAGTTGAAAAGGATACATACTGTATACTAATCGATGAAGAGTATAGGCCGGGCCTTAAACATATTGAAGGATTTACACATTTACAGGTTATTTGGTGGGGTAATCTTTTCGATCAGCCCGAACACCGAAAAAGGTTGATAATTAATAAGCCTTATAAAAAGGGTCCGGATAAAATTGGTGTTTTTGCCACGCATTCGCCCACACGGCCAAATCCGGTATTGATCACAACAATTTTTGTGCTTGAAATACATCAGGAAAAGGGTTTAATTTATACGCCTTATATTGATGCCGAGCAGGATAGTCCGGTACTGGATATAAAACCCTATCATCTGTCGGAGCGGGTAAGAGAATGCGCCGTTCCGACCTGGTGTAAACAGTGGCCGGAATGGTACGAAGATTCAGGTGCGTTCAACTGGCATAATGAATTTAACTATTAACATAATTCAGTGGCTGACTAAGATTATTTCATGGTAAGACTTAATAAAGTTTTATGATAACTAAGAGTACTCTTTTCAGAGCTTTACATTTTATTAGGATAAACATATCACACCAATTACAGGGAATACAATTATGAAAATACTACTGCGCTTTTTCCCGGTGTTTCTTATAATACTGTCATGTAATGCACAGGATACACGGTATCGGAATTATGATTTTTCGTTACCTGAACTTATTGTGACATTGGAATTAAACCCGGATAACATTTCAATTCTGATTGATAAGTCCGATCATAAGCTTGTGCTACTTGCCGACACGGCTATCATAAAAGAATATCCGGTTGTTTTCGGAGGGAATCCGGTTGATGATAAATTAAGGCAGGGAGACAAATGTACCCCTGAAGGCACATTTTATATGGCATCCAAATATCCGCACAAAAAATGGTCGAAGTTTATTTGGATCAACTATCCTACTGACGAATCATGGCAAAAACATAATGCGGCAAAACAGAAAGGTATCATTCCCGGAAATTCCAAAATTGGTGGCGAAATCGGCATTCATGGGGTGCCGGAAGGTATGGATAAACTTATCGATTTGGGAATTAACTGGACTCTCGGATGTATCTCCATGAAAAACAGGGATGTTAATGAAATATACCCTTACATTTCAGAATCCACCGTAATTGTTATCAGAAAGTAATGAGAGTGTTGTTGCGATAGTTTAATTTTGTTGAATATAAGTCTGAGTTTGAAAATCAGGCCGATACTGAGGGATTAGTAACACTGATCTTTCACCGGATTTTTATCGTTGCAAGAAAGATGTGAACTTCAGGATGAATTTCTTTCACGAATTACCTCTTTCATGATGTATCTGGTTCAGAACTATTCTTATTTCAAATGGATGTAATGATTGTCTTTTAGATCATTGTGCAATGTTAGTGAACACCTTGAGGGGTTTTGCGTTATTACTTTCTGATTACTTACGGTTTTTGTTGTACTATAGAAGATGAGTATCATAAAATCAAAAGCAATAAAATTACTGTTGGTTTGTGTAACTTGCATAACAATTGTCACATTGGTTGTATTAATGATACATTATTTGTCAAACTAAAACACAAAAACATGAAAAAAAACATGGGGGTTGCAGATCGTATTATTCGATTGATAATCGCTGCAGTAGTTGCCGTGTTATTTTTTACCAAAGTACTTACTGGTGTTCTGGGAATCGTACTGCTCGTATTGGCAGGTATATTTTTAATTACAGGTCTGGTAGGTTTTTGCCCGCTGTATTTTCCTTTTCGGTTAATTACTTTTTCCCGAAAGAAGGAGTAACAACTAATCAATACAGGCATTCTTCCTGAAATCATTGATATTTCCGATCGTTTCTTCTGAGCGGAAGTGAAGACTTGTGTTTGTAGTATAGGGGTCTCTTACGGGTCCATTTATTGGCCAGAGTATTTTAAGATGATAAGAATTCAGGAAATAGAATAAGATTCGCTTGAATCACTATTTCTCATCATCGAAATATCCTTTGATGATACCCCGTTTCGAGTTACGAATAAAGAGGATAATGGTATCGCGCTCGGTTGAAGCCGGCAAATTGGCTTCGACAAATTCAATGGCATCGGAAATATTCAGGCCACGCTGGTATATAATGCGGTATATTTCCTGAATTTCATAGATAGTTTCATTTTTAAAATTTCTCCTTCTCAAGCCGATCGAATTGATCCCGGTATAGGATAATGGTTCCCTCCCAGCCAGAATATATGGCGGGACATCCTTGGTTACTTTACCTGTAGCCTGAACAAATGAATGCGTACCAATATGAACAAACTGATGGACTACTGAATAAGGACTAATTATAGCATGATCGTTGACCTCAACTTCGCCGGCTAATCCTGCATGGCTCCCTAAAATAACGTAATTTCCCAGCTGACAATCGTGGGCAACATGTGAATAGGACTGAATCAGACAATTTTTACCTATACGTGTAACTTCCCGTGCTTTGGTGCCCCGGTTGATAGTGGCATATTCCCTGACAGTAGTATTATCTCCGATAACAGCAATTGTATCTTCACCTGCAAATTTCAGATCCTGCGGAATTCCTCCGATAACTGCTCCGGGAAAAATCTGGCATTTCTTACCAATCTTTGAACCTTCGAGCAGTATGGCACCTGGCCCGATCCAGCATTCATCACCTATTGTAACATTTTTACCGATATATACAAATGGTTCGATCACTACTTTGTTACCTACTTTTGCATCGGGATGAATATAGTATAGCTTATCACTCATGTTATATTGTTTTTAGAAATGGAAGACTTGTCAGATGCTAATCCGGTTTCTTTGCGAGCTGAGCCATAAACTGGCCTTCCATAACAAGTGTATTGCCAACAAACATCTGTCCGTGTGTGAGTGCAATCCCTCTTTTAACCGGTTCCAGAAGTTTCATACGGATATTCAGAGTGTCGCCGGGAACAACTTTATGTTTGAATTTAATATTTTCAATTTTCAGGAAATAAAGAACATAATTTTTCGGATCGGGGACTTTATTGAGTAACAGGATTCCCCCGACCTGTGCCATTGATTCTATCTGTAGCACTCCTGGCATAATGGGTTCTTCAGGATAGTGTCCCACAAAAAAAGCTTCGTTCATGGTTACATTCTTGATTCCATGAATATTCCATTCATCCATAAAAGTAATTTTATCGACCAGCAGAAAAGGAGGACGATGGGGAAGCATTGTCCGTATCTGGTTAATATCGAACAAAGGAGTCTGCTCAGGATCGTAAGGAGGAGGAACAGGTTTGGCTTTTTCTTTCCTGATGAGTTTTCTTATTTCCTTGGCTAATTCTGTGTTTGCATGATGTCCTGGCTTTGTAGCAATAACTTTGGCTCTAAGTCTGACGCCGGTGAGCGACAAATCGCCAATTACATCGAGCAGTTTGTGTCGTGCAGGTTCGTTCTGGTATGTTCGTTCGGTATTGTTAAGATAGCCTTCCGGTAATACTTCAACTTTGGGTTTGTTAAAAATATCAGCCAGACGATCAAGTTCTTCCTTTGCCATTGGACGGTCGACAATAACAAGCGCATTATCCAGATCGCCTCCTTTTATCAGGTTATTCTTTATTAAAGCTTCCAGTTCGTGAAGGAAAACGAAGGTCCTGCAGCCAGAAATCTCTTTTTCAAAATCATCGATTGATTTTAACGAGGCAAACTGATAACCCAGAATCCTGGAGTTGAAATCGATATGCACATCAACACTAAAAGTATCATCGGGGAAAAGTAATATTTCAGAACCATTCTTTTCGTCCTTGAAGGTCATTTTTTGTTTAATGGAAAAAATATCCCTATCGTCTTTCAGTTCAGTAATTCCCGCCTTTCTGATAGCTTCGACATAATGTTTTGAACTGCCATCGAAAATTGGCACTTCCGGCCCATCGATTTCTATATGCAGATTATCAATACCGAGGCCATAAAGTGCTGCACTCAGGTGTTCAATGGTCATCACTTCCGCTCCATTATCTCGAATTGTAGTTCCACGTGAAGTGTTCACGACATTTTCCGCTAATGCCCTGATCATGGGTTTCTTTTCAATATCAATTCGCTGATAGCAAATACCATAGTTGGATTTTGCCGGTTTTAGAGTAATACCGACCAGTTTTCCACTATGCAAACCCTTGCCTTTAAAATGTATCTCAGTTGCTATAGTTTGTTGCTTTTCTGCCATTTTAAATATGACTGATTTGAAATTGTTGTACAAGTTATAAAAATCTTCTTAATGGCTGGAAGTATTATTTTCCGATCTTGTTCTTAATTTCCTCGAGTTCCTTTTCCATTGCATTGATTCTATCGTATAGCTCAGGTAATTTTCGAACAATTATCAACGATTTTTTTGTCTCCCGGAAGTCGTATGCCGGCGATCCGAGCACAATAGCCCCCTCATTTTTTATATTGTTTGTAACACCCGACTGGGCTCCGATTTTCACATTATCAGCAATGTTTATATGTCCTACCAGACCTGCCTGGGCCGCAACAACTACATTTTTCCCTAATTTCGTTGAGCCGGCAATACCAGCCTGGGCAATGATCACTGAGTTTTGTCCTATCTCAACATTATGAGCAATCTGAATCAGATTATCGATCTTTGTTCCCTTACGGATCATAGTTGATCCGATAGTGGCCCGATCGACAGAAACATTCGATCCGATTTCAACTTCGTCTTCAATGACTACGTTCCCGATCTGCGGTATTTTCTGGTAGGTGCCTTCCCCCGGTGCAAAACCAAAGCCATCCGATCCTATAACTGTACTAGCATGAATAATACAATTTTCTCCTACAACGCAATCCTTATATATTTTTACACCCGGATAGAGTATTGTATTATCGCCTATTTTGGCGTCATCGCCAACATAAACCTGCGGATAGATCTTTACGTTTTTACCGATAACTGCATTTTCGCCTATATATGCAAAGGCTCCCACATAACAATTTTCACCTATCGTGGTAGTTTCAGCTATAAAAGCGTTGCTATCGATTCCTTTTTTCTGCGGAAGACTGCTCTGATACAAATTCAGCAGAGAAGCGAATGCCTGGTAAGCGTCATCGACCCTGATCAGTGTGGAATTAACTTTCTGGCTCAGCTTCAGATTTCGGTTTAACAGTACAATCGAAGCCTGTGTAGTATACAGGTATTTCTCATATTTGGTATTTGCCAGGAATGCCAGCGTACCTTTTTTGCCTTCTTCAATGCGGGAAATGTTAGTCACTATTTCCTGCGGGTTGCCTTCAATATCACCTTTAAGATATTGGGCTATAATCTGCGCAGTAAATTCCATATATTGATATTTGGAGGCAAAAGTAGCCAATATTCTTTATTCTCCACAATCCTTCGGATAACATAGAAAATATTTCTTTTCCGGACGTTCGATATAAGGATCGTTCAGAATATCAGAAACTTCGGAAATATCTTTAATTTCATCTCCGCTTAGCAAGATCTGAATCATATCGTTTCGGCTGCTATAGGCATTATTTGATATTTCTCCCTCACACATCATATATGCAATTTCATCAGGATTAAAATCATACCGGGTTGCAATGGCCTCACGAATTTTTCCGACAAATGGTTCCTCAAAAGGCTGGTCATTTATGAGTACTAAGGGTAATGTACGATTTACCAGATTACCTGCTAGTATTGCCAGCACTCTGTCATCATTGTTTTGCCATTCTTTTGCCGATACAATAATATCCGTATCATCAAGCTTGCTAAAATGTTTAATCACTTCTTCGGCATTCTTTTCAATATTATGGGGATTAATGGAATGGTACAGAAAATAGGATAATGCCGGAGTACTGAAAATCGAAATATTCTGATTGGTAAGAAATTTTGCCCGCTGAAGCAGCCTTACAAGCAGATTTTCGGATGCGATTACTGTTTTATGAAAATATACCTGCCAATACATCAGGCGGCGTGAAATCAGGAACTTTTCAACTGAATAAATTCCTTTCTTTTCAACAACCAGATTATCGTTATAAACATGCAACATCTTGATAAGACGGTCGGTGCCAATTGTTCCTTCCGTAACTCCGGTAAAAAAGCTGTCACGTTTTATATAATCGAGACGGTCTACATCAAGCTGACTGGTTACCAGCTGATGAAGGAATTTTTTAGAATAGTTGTTGTTATAAATAGCAATAGCAAGGTCAAGTTTATGTTGAGATTCTTCATTAAGCTTTTTCATGAGCAGGGCTGAAAGTTGTTCATGGGTAACACCGGATATAATGGTTTCCTCAAGGGCATGTGAAAAAGGTCCGTGTCCGATATCGTGTAAAAGAATTGCGATCAACACAGCCTCCTGTTCTTCGGGATTTATATCTATTCCTTTGCTTTTCAGACTTTCGATTGCCAGTGTCATCAAATGTAATGCGCCGATCGTATGCTGGAAACGTGTATGTGTTGCTCCAGGAAAAACATAATGCGTTAAACCCAATTGTTTTATTCTGCGTAAGCGTTGAAAAAAGGGGTGTTCGATCAGATCGAAAATAAATTCGGTCGGAATGGTAACAAACCCATGAACAGGATCGTTGATAATTTTTCTTTTATTTTTTATATAAGCTTTCACGCAGACATGGATTTCAGGCAAAGCTAGAATTTCTGCCCGGGAATAGAATAAAAAAGGATTAAAATTAATCCTCATTACAATGGATTTCCAAAGTAACTATTTATATGTTTTTCAGATAAAACTGCATAATACAAATCCGTATCGTTTTTAATACATTAATTTTCTTTTTAATTGAAATCCAATATTTTGTAGTTTGGTTTATATTTTATACTTTTGCATTGCTTGAGTTTGTTTAGGGGACATAAGTCCCCTATTTTGTTGCTTGTACATGATATCAAAGAAAAAAATACTGGACCTGATCGGGGATGATATGAAAGACAAAATGTACTTTCTGGTTTCGCTTGATGTGAGTCCTGCAAATTATATCCGTTTAGTAGTTGATAGTATGGATGGCATACAAATAAGTGAATGTGCTCAGTTGAGCAGAACAATTGAGCATGGACTCAACCGTGATTCTGATGATTTTGAAATTGAAGTATCATCTCCGGGTCTGGGAACACCTTTTAAAGTGAAAGAACAATACGCCAAGAATATCGGCAGGGAAGTGGAAGTAATATCAAAAAACGGACAAAAATCAATAGGTATATTAACCATGGCGGATGATTATGGTTTTTGTATTGAAGAGGAAAATACCGTAAAGATTGAAGGGAAAAAGAAGAAACAGGTAGTAAAAGAAAAGCTCAATTTTTCCTATGGCAATATAAGCAAGGTTAGAAATGTGTTAAAGTATTAAAGATTGTTAATAAATGAAGTATGGAAAATATTAATCTGATCGAGACCTTTTCGGAGTTCAAGGAACTAAAAAATATCGATAGGGTAACAATGATTTCTGTTCTTGAGGATGTTTTCAGGGGTATGCTTCAGAAAATGTTCGGGACTGATGAGAATTTTGATGTGATTATAAACATTGATAAAGGTGACTTTGAGATTTGGAGGAACAGAGAGGTAGTGGAAGATGGAACTGTTGAAGATCCTAATCGTCAGATTGCACTCTCGGAAGCAAAGAAATTTGATGAAGATTATGAAGTTGGTGAAGATGTAACGGATGAAGTCAAGTTTGCCGATTTCGGAAGAAGGGCAATTTTAGCACTGCGTCAAAATCTCACGGCACGAATCCTCGACCTGGAAAAAAATAATGTATACCTGAAGTATAGTGACAGGATCGGAGAGATCATCACAGGCGAAGTATATCAGGTTTGGAAGCGGGAGATCCTGGTACTTGATGAAGAAGCAAATGAGCTTATACTTCCGAAATCGGAGCAGATACCTTCCGATTATTTTCGCAAAGGCGATACGATCCGGGCGGTTGTTATAAAGGTGGAAATGAAGAACAATACACCATTGATCATCCTTTCCCGTACTTCACCCGTTTTTCTGGAGCGACTGTTTGAGCTTGAAGTACCGGAAATTTTCGACGGGTTGATCACTATTAAAAAGATTGTCCGTGTTCCCGGCGAGCGCGCCAAAGTAGCTGTTGAGTCGTATGACGAACGTATCGATCCTGTTGGTGCTTGCGTTGGTATGAAAGGATCGAGAATTCACGGTATTGTCCGTGAACTAAAAAATGAGAATATTGATGTAATTAATTTTACCAATAATATACAACTCTATATTACCAGGGCATTAAGTCCTGCAAAGATCACCTCCATCAAACTGGACCCGGAAAACAAACGCGCCGAAGTATACCTGAAGCCTAATGAAGTATCACTGGCAATAGGTAAAGGAGGGCTTAATATCCGACTGGCAAGCCAGCTGACGGGATACGAAATCGATGTATACCGTGAAGGAACAGATGATGAAGAGGATGTTAACCTCGAGGAATTTGCCGATGAAATAGACAGCTGGATACTTGATGAATTAAAAGCTATTGGTTGCGATACTGCCAAAAGTGTACTCGAATTATCCCCTGAAGATTTACTAAAGAGAACCGATCTGGAGGAGGAAACCATCAGGGAAGTGATGAAAATTTTACGAGCAGAATTTGAATAATAAACAGTATATTAGCGGATATCTGCTGTACAAGGCATTTTGAAAGAAAACAGATATTTTTTATGACAGATAACAAAGCTACGAGGCTGAGTAAAGTCGCAAGAGAATTGAACGTCGGAATATCTACTATCGTTGACTTTTTGCATAAGAAAGGTGAAAAGGTAGATACAAATCCGAATACTAAGATTACGCCCGAACAATACGATTTGCTTATCGAAGAATTTAGTTCCGATATTTCCCTCAAAAAGGAAACGGAAAAAATTAATCTTCGGCATTTCAAGGAGAAACATCAGTCCATATCGATTAACGATCTTAAAGAATCGCAGGAAGATGGATCGGGTGAGCAGGAAGAATTATTAATTAAGGATACCCGCGGGGCGGAATCTGTTTTTGATTCCGGGATCAGAGAACCCGAGATCAAGCCAAAAATAGTTGGTAAAATAGATCTGGAGCCTAAGAAAAAATCAGCTGAAGAAACCAGGGAAAAAGCTCAGACTGAAGAAAAATCAAAATCGGAAAAACCCGGGGCCAGTATTTCAGAAAAAGAACAGGAGAAAAAGTCTGTTGAAGGGAAACCGGAGAAAGAAGCTGCCGATAAGAAAAAGGATGAAGAAATTCCTGAATCGAAAGTAAAAGTAGTCGGGAAAATTGATCTCGATTCAATGAATCAACGTACGCGACCGCCCAAAAAGGCTGCCGAAGTACAAAAGAAGAACAAGGAAAAGAGTACACCTGAAATAAAAGAAGAAGAAGTGGCTGGTAAAGAATCCCAACCAACAGAGGATGTTGAAGTTGAAGAGGAACTGCAGGAGGAGGTTATTAGGGCAAAAGTGCAAAAACTCAGTGGTCCGACGGTTGTTGGTAAAATTGACCTGCCAAAGAAACCGGTTAAAGAAGTATCGAACGATGAGGACCTCAGCGATAAAAAACGTAGACGAAAAAGAATAAAGAAAGATAAGGAACGCGTAAGTTTTGTTGAAAAGGGTGAAGTGCCTGAGGAAGAAGGTTTCTATCGCGACAAATCGAAGAAAAAACGTAAGAAAAAAACACTTAAACCGGAAATTAGTGAGGAAGATGTGCAACGGCAAATTAAGGACACGCTGGCCCGTCTTACAAAAACAAAATCCAAAGGAGCGAAATACCGTCGTGAGAAGCGCGATGCAGTGAGCCAAAGGTTGCAGGAAGAGACAATAAAGAAAGAAGAATCCAAAAATACCATTAAAGTCACTGAATTTGTCTCGGTCAATGAGCTGGCAACGATGATGAATGTGCCGGTGAATGAACTCATAGCAACCTGTATGAACCTTGGTTTATTCGTCTCTATTAACCAGCGCCTTGACGCTGAAACCATGGCATTGCTGGCTGAGGAATTTGGATATAAGGTCGAATTCGTGAGTGTTGAGGTACAGGAGGCAATCAGAGAAGATGAAGACAAGGAAGGCGAATTGCAGACAAGACCTCCTATTGTTACCGTGATGGGACATGTTGACCATGGTAAAACCAAGTTACTCGATTATATCAGGAGTGCTAATGTTGTAGCAGGCGAGGCTGGAGGAATCACTCAACACATTGGGGCATACAGTGTTGAACTCGATGACGGTAGAAAAATCACCTTCCTCGATACGCCGGGTCACGAGGCTTTTACGGCGATGAGAGCCAGGGGTGCACAAATTACCGATGTTGCCATAATTGTTGTTGCTGCTGATGATGGTATAATGCCACAGACTGTTGAAGCTATTAATCATGCCCAGGCCGCCGGAGTTCCCATGGTATTTGCCATAAATAAAATTGATAAGCCAACTGCTAATCCGGAAAAAATAAAA
>CAYUAV010000052.1:0-12528 GCA_964442665.1 uncultured Bacteroidales bacterium | reverse complement strand
TTACAGTTAATATGATATCATTTCATGAATGCTTTATTTTTGTCGATGAGTTTATTAATAGACTCCACTGTTTTTGCCGATCGTAATCCATCTTCGGGAGTATTTTCGCAGTAATCAATAAGCTGTCCGACCGATGTTGCGGCAACATGCAAACGTGTATCGGAACTGGCATAATAAATATAAATGGTGTTATCATCATCACAAATCCATCCGTTCCCAAATACGACATTTGAAACATCGCCGATACGTTCCTCTCCCTCAGGAGCTATAAGATATCCTGAAGGATGATGAATAACCTTCGAAGGTTGGCTCAGATCAGTCATAAACGCATAGAGTACATATCTTAAACCGGCAGCGGTATTGCGTACACCGTGTGCCAGCTGTAACCATCCTTTGGGTGTTTTTATCGGAGCCGGGCCCAATCCGTTTTTAACTTCATTAATTGTATGGTATACTTTCGGATCGATAATTTCTTCTTCAAGTACTTCGGCCTTTTCCATGGTTTTGGTAAATCCGAAACCAATACCGCCACCTGATCCGGTTTCAATGAATCCATCCTGCGGACGGGTGTACAATGCATAGTTGCCATTAATGAATTCGGGGTGCAGAACCACATTCCTCTGTTGTCCTGAGTGGCTTATCAGGTCGGGTAATCTTTCCCAATTGACCAGGTCCTTTGTACGGGCAATACCGCATTTGGCTACTGCAGCAGAAGGATCATCGGGATAAGCCGAATCATGTCTTTCAGTACAGAATAATCCGTAAAACCAGCCATCTTCGTGTTGCACAATACGCAAATCATATACATTGGTATCGGGGTCATCTGTTTCGGGCATCGCAACAGGATGTTCCCAAAAGCGGAAATTATCAATGCCATTATTACTTTCAGCCACGGCAAAGAACGACTTACGGTCAACAGCTTCGACACGGACTATCAGTAGGTATTTGTCATTAAGTTTGATGGCCCCTGCATTGAACGTAGCATTAATTCCAATGCGCTCCATCAGGAATGGATTTGTTTCCGGATTCAGATCGAAACGCCACTGCAAGGGTACATGTTTAGCTGTTAATACAGGGAATTTGTAACGCTGAATAATTCCATTGCTGTATTCGACGGGTTTATTTTTTCTTTTCAGAAGCCTTTCATGATTCTTTTTAAGATATTTTAATCGTTCGTTAAATTTTTTCATGCAGCATCGGGATGGTAATTAATAATACACATTGGATTCGGATTTCCCTTAGTAAAATTTATTAATAGTGTCTGTTCCAAATTAGCAGATTTTTCATGTCAGGACTAAACGATCCCTCTATATGCTATGAAAAGCAGCCGCCAAATTAAATAAGAGCTAACTAATACCCAAAATAAAACGGATGAATTGCTTTTAAGGATGTATCCTAAAATATCAGTTTGGTAACATAATTTATTTTGTTTAAAGAAATGGTACCAATAATACAGTTTATCAAATGAAAAGATTTCATCATATTACCTGATTCAAAGGACGGATACATTCGTTAAATGCAGCTGTTTTCTGTTTCATACAAATACATATGAAAAGAATGTGCGCTGACACAGTTTATTCTATGTAAAGTGAATTCTGGTGATTTCTATGAAAACTGCATAGTTGCAAAAACTCCCTGAAAATCATGAATTAATCCTTTATGAATATCGACAAGTTTACTGTAATTATTGCTGATTTGCTGATTGAAGTCAGATAACTGTTCGGAACCCGAAATATCTTCATAAAGTGTAGCTCTTATTTTTTGAATAGTTACCTCAATCTGAGACATACATTCCGCTAACTGAGTTAAATAATTCCGGGTTTTTGCCTGCAGTCTTATTTTATGGGTTGTTTCAAAATTATTCAGATCTGTAGTAATCTGGCTATTCTCTTTCAGGAACATTTCCAAAAAATGCAACTCAAGGGTTGGAATAGTATTTTTATTTGATTGCTGGTCTGATAAATTATTCACTTCAATTGAAATTTTTTGTACCAGATTTCGGCTTTTAACAGCCAGCATAATCAGTTCTTTATGTGCTTTAAGTTGTAATTCATCCCGATACAGTTTCATTTTCAGCTGATCATCTTCTTTATTCACTGATTTTCCTTGCTGCCAGTACTTTGAATTATTAGCATTTCTGATGAATGACGAATAAAGCAGATAACCAATTGCTGAAAAGACAACAAGAAATCCGATTGAAATAAGAATGATTGCACTCATACAATTATCATTTAGAGCAGATATAGGGTTTTAGAATGTATACATTAAATTAATAAATTATTTCAAATAAATTGATGATCATATATTGATAATGTCCGCTTCCCGGCATGATTAAATTACTCAGCAATAAATATCGGCATTGGTTATAACAGTGCCGGTAAAGAAGAACAGATAAATTCCCGGGACCAATTATTAAGTTCTAATATATTTGATCGGCGCTATAATATTTATGTATTGTTACATCATTGTTATTCGGATTAAATGAATCGGAATTTTCGGTTTCTCTTTTCAGACTCATTCTCTGAAACCTGCTTTTATCAGGAATAAAACTATGCAGGTGAAATGCGCTCAACAAATTCAGAAGGCGATATTTGATAACAGGATTTAAAACAGCTGGAAAAATAGGCCGGAGAGTTGAATCCAACTTTATAACAGACTTCCGAGATAGTAAACTCCAATTGCATCAATAATTCGCAGGCCCTTTGCATGCGTATATTTTTAATAAACTCATTTGGACTCACGTTAGCGATAGATTTAAGCTTTCGATGCAAATGAACTCTGCTGATCCCCAGTTCTTTGCTTAACTCAAGTACCCCAAACACAACCTCGCTGATATTATTGTTTACAGTGTCTGTAACTTTCTGAAGAAATTTATCATCGGCGGTGTTTTTTATAGGCATATTAGATAAGACCTTACCTGCATTAAACTTTTCACGCAATCTTATCCGGTTTTCGATTAATGAATTTGTGGTAGCGATTAACTGATCGATCTCAAAAGGCTTTGATATATAAGCATCGGCACCCGATTCGTAACCCTTGATGTGACTTTCAATCGATGTTTTTGCCGTAAGCAATATAACCGGTATATGGCTTGTCAATATATTCTGCTTTATTTTCAGACAAAATTCATATCCGTTCAATTCCGGCATCATAATATCCGAAATTATCAGATCGGGAAGTATTTCAACAGCCATTTCATAACCTTCGGCTCCATCGCACACTTCATAGAAATCGTAATAATTGCGAAATTCTTCCTGGATGTATTGCCTGAGATCAAGGTTATCTTCAACAAGAAGTACAGTATGTTTATTGTGCAGATAATGAACCGGTTTTTCTTTATTCGGTTTCTTTTGAATCGCATCAGATTCAGGATTCACATGTATATATTTATTAACTCCGGGATTTTCCGGAATTACTTTCTGATCATCGCTTAAATGAGCATCGCCTTTGGGCAGTAAAATAGAAAAACTGGTTCCGTCAGGCGAAGTATCAACGGTAATCTTCCCCTGATGAATTTCGATAAAGTTTTTAGTAAGTGAAAGACCCAGTCCGCTTCCGTGGTATAATGACATAGTGTTTCCGGCCTGGTAGAAACGGTCGAAGAGATAGGGAATATCCCTTTCCGGAATTCCTTTGCCTGTATCTATTACTGTTATTTTAAGGTATTCATGTATGTTCGGCCATGTCTCTTCAGGTTTTACATTTGTTTGTATGTTAATTGTTATCGAACCTTTTTGCGAAGTAAATTTAAATGCATTAGAAAGCAGATTAAAAAGGATCTTATCCATTTTATCCGGATCGAACCAAAGCTTATAGTTGTCAACCGATGTTTGAAGTTTAAAATTGATTTGTTTTTCGTGAGCATATTCCTCGAACGAATGCATAATATCGCTTACGAACTTTACGATATCGGAATATTCAGCTTTGAGTGTCATTTTACCACCTTCTATCTTGCGAAAATCAAGTAACTGATTAATGAGGCGTAACATTCGTCGTGCATTTTTAAGCATAATATTATATTGCTTCCTAAAGGGCTGAACTTCCTGGCCTTTCTTTAACAACTGTTCCAGGGGACCGATAATTAATGTAAGAGGAGTGCGAAATTCGTGTGATATATTAGTAAAGAATCGGAGCTTAGCCTGGTTGAGTTCTTCAGCTTTTTCTCTTTTGAGAATTTCAAGCCGTACCTGTTCCCGCTCTTTAATACGCTGAAGGGTTAATCGCCAGAAATAATAGGATAATGCCAATAAAATAAAAACATAAAGCAGGTAAGCCCACCATGATTTCCAAAACGGAGGGGTAATTTTTATATGTAATTGTGTATACTGATTGACTTCGTCAATAATATTTTTATTGGCCGCTTTAATGTGAAGCGTGTAATCGCCTGCGCCCAGATTTGTATAAGTTATCATAGGATACTGTGCATCGGTATAATTCCAGCTTTCATCGAAGCCGTCCATTCTGTAAGCGTATACCATGTTTTCAGGTGCTGTATAGTCGATAGCTGCCACTTCGAAGGAAAAAACTTTATCGGAATAGCGTAAAGTAATCGCAGAAGTTTCGCTGATTGTTTTATTAAGAATTACTCTTCCGTCATCAAGTTTGCCAATCGGGATTGATTTATCGAAAATCTTAAAATTGGTAATTATCACATTGGGAATATATTCTCCCTGTTTTACTTCCTCAGGAAAGAATGCATTGAATCCGTTTATTCCACCGAAAAACATTTCTCCGTGAGTACCCTTATAACATGAGTTCCTGAAAAACTCGTTGCTCTGCAAACCGTCGGATTCGGTAAAATTTGTCACTTCCTGTGTGTCAGGATTAAATTTCGTTAAACCTTTATTACTGCTAATCCAAAGGTTTTTCTGGTTATCTTCCAGCATACCGTATATCGAAATGCCTGATAATCCTTCAAATGAAAAATAGCGGAACTGATCAGTTCCGTAGTTATACTGATTTAAACCATTCCGGGTTCCGATCCATAACCGGTTCCGGGAGTCTTCGTAAAGACAAAAGACCGTATTATGACTCAGCGAATAGTTTTGCGATTTTTCGGCCCGATAGTTAAAAAATTTGAATTCCTGAATGTTAAACCGACTCAGGCCCCAGAATGTTCCAATCCAGAGATTACCATTGTGATCTTCGATAATATCATTTATGAAATTGTCTACCAGCGAATTTGAATCGGAGGGGAGGTACATGTAGGCTCGGAATTCCTTTGCACTTCTGTCATAAAGGTTTAGGCCTCCTCCATTGGTACCTATCCAGAGATTACCTCGCTGATCTTCTATAATTGAGGTAACAAAATTGCTTCTTATGCTTAACGGGTTGGCCGGATTGTTGTGATAGGAGACAAAATACCCATTCTTTTTATTATATTTCACCAAACCTCCCTGATAGGTACCAAACCAGTAATCACCACTACGATCTTTGTAGATTGTCATGACAACCTTATCGGGAAAACTTCCCGGAACATTTTTTTCAGGCAGGAAGGTTTCCAACGAGCCATTATTCCTATCCAGAAGTTTTAGGCCACCTCCATCCGTTCCGATCCACAATTTACTATTCTCAAGCTGGCAGATAGAACATACAGTTGAACTTTGATAATCAACAGGCTGATCAGTACTTATATCATAGTATCGGAATAGTTGCGGGTGATTAATATAGATATTGATACCAGCCTGAAATGAGGCTATCCACAAATTTCCCTGGAAATCCTCGAAAAGTGTACGGATATTATTATTAAGCAAACTGTTTTTTTCATTGGAAGCATGTTTTATCCTCAGAAAATTCTCAGAATTCCTGTTAAAAAGGTTAAGTCCGCCACCATTTGTACTTATCCAGACCTGACCTTCTTTATCTTCATAAATATCGTATGTTTCATTACTTCCCAGGCTGTATTTATCATCTTCTTTATAATAGTATTGCTTAAACCTGTCTGACGATACGGGTTTCATAAAAACTCCTTCCTCACGTGTTGCGATCCAGATGTTTAACTGGCTGTCTTCGTATATACGATGTATATACGTAGTTACAAAATATTTATGCGCATAGTCGGATAGTCTGTAGAATATGACTTCCGAAGACAACTTATTATACTTCGTAACTCCTGCCTCCGTGGCAATCCAATGGTTTCTATCCCGGTCAACGAAATATGCCGTTACAGAATTCCCTATATACCTGCAATCCGACGATCCGGATCGGATAAATCTTGTGTTATAGCTAACAGGATCAATCAGCATAATACCCAGATCGTTAGCAACAATTATTGTACTGTCGGTATCTTCAGTTATAGCATTAATAGGAACAGGCAGTCCGTTTCGATAGATGTTGTGAAAATTGAAATCGTGAAAGGTATCAAATTCTTCGTCGTATCGCATAAGTCCCATGAATGTACCAATCCAAAGATTGTTGTGAGAATCGGTATAAAGTTTAAATACTACATTGGAGTTAATGCTGGTTGTATCGCCCGGAATATTCAGATAATGTTTAAAGTGATACCCGTCGTATCGGTATAATCCGTTTTCAGTTCCGATCCAGATAAAGCCCTTTCGATCCTGACCTATACTATAAATATAGCTGTTGGTCAGTCCGTTCTCTTCCGTCAGATACTTAAATTGCAGTTTCTCCGAAGAAATTCCTTTACAAATAGGAACTTGTAAAAGCATACATAGAACAACACAGTATCTGATCATAATACGTCGACTCTTAATGAGGCTCATCTGTAAGCAGGATTATCGAACGGAAACAAACGGATACAAATGTATGAAAGACCGAAGGGATTTAAAACTCGAAAGCTTGAAGTTTTACGAATGCCGGTGCTGAATATGCTAGAATTCAGTTTTTTAACGAACTCAAAGTATTCCGTAATAATTATTTGATTTTGATTTGAAGTTGTATAAAATATATTGTTTCTTATTGAGTTAATTAAGAATGAGGTGTTAGTTATTCATTTCTGTATATTAGACATTTTAATTTAATTTTACATGAATCATCACTAAGTGTAAGAAACATGAGAATTTCAATAATACTTGCTGCTTTGGGGTTGATGTTATTTACGGCATTCGAACTAAAAGCGCAAAACAAAAGACTTCAACGGGCTTACGAAACATATGAGGCCGGAGAATATTTCCAGGCAATAGATATTTTTAAAGATGCTTATCAGAAGATTACAGATAAGAAGGAGAAAGTCCGTATTACTTTTTTCATTGGTGAATGTTACCGGCATATCGATGAGCCTAAACAAGCCGCCATGTGGTATAAAAAAGTAATTAATAAAAATTACGAAGATCCCTTAGCCACACTTTACTATGCCGATATGCTTAAAATGCTTGGCGAATATGAGGAAGCGAAGGAACAATACACTAGCTATAAAGAACTTGTTCCCGGCGATGCCCGGGCAACAGATGGAATTTTATCGTGCGATCTGGCTATGGAATGGATGGAATTTCCTACCGGTTATGTGGTTGAGGAAATGAAGTATTTTAATTCCAAAATGAATGATTTCAGCCCTGCATTTGCCAGTGGAGACTATCGTGAGGTTTATTTTACCTCATCGCGTGAGGAAACCTATGGAAAGAAGGAACATGGTGGAACCGGACAAAATTTTTCCGATATTTTCCAGTCAACTGAGGACCGGAAAGGATCCTGGAGCACTCCATTGCCCCTTTCGGAAGAAATCAATACAGAAAACGAAGAAGGAACACCATTTATTAATAGTGATTATTCACGCATGTATTTTACACGTTGCGAAGTGAGTAAAAATAAAACCATGGGTTGCCAGATCATGGTTTCGGCCAGGAGCGGAGAAGAATGGAAGAAACCCGAATCGTTAAATCTTGCCGGCGATAGTATTGTAATTGCACATCCGGCGCTTACTCCCGATGAAAATACCCTGTATTTTGTATCAGATATGGATGGCAGTATGAAGGATATTACAGGAAAAAACAGCAAAGATATCTGGATGGTGACCCGCTCAGGAAGTTCCGGAAGCTGGAGTGAACCGGTGAATCTTGGCGAGCCAATTAATACTCCGGGCGATGAATTGTTTCCTTACGTTCACCGCGATGGTACTCTCTACTTTGCGTCGAATGGGCATATAGGGATGGGGGGCCTGGATATTTTTAAGGCCATTCAGGGACCAGGCGGGAACTGGGATATCGCAAACATGAAATATCCTGTGAATTCCCCTGCCGACGATTTTGGGATTTGCTTTGAAAACGAGCGCGAAGCTGGCTTTTTCAGCTCTTCGAGAAAGGGCAAGAGTGATGATATATATATGTTTATGCTTCCTCCAATTAAATTTTCAATAACAGGTATCGTTAAAAATGAAAATACCAACGATCCGATTTCGGGAGCCAATATAAAATCGATAAGCAGCGATGGTGTTACGCTGGAATCAACAACCGGAACAGATGGTTCATTTAAATTTCTTCTGAAGCCGAATACCGATTACGTTTTTCTGGCCGAAAAAGAAGGTTTTCTGAAGGGTAAGGAGAGAGAAACAACGAAAGGAAAAGAAACAAGCACAGAATTTACAACAACAATATTCCTCCCGCCAATCGATGAACCTATAAGGATCGAAAATATTTTCTTCGATTTTGCCAGCGCTGAACTTCGTCCCGAATCAACAGTGGCGCTTGATAAGGTGGTTGAAACATTGAACAATAACCCGAATATTGTTATTGAGCTCGGCTCGCATACCGATGCCAGGGGCAACGATGAATTTAACCTTGATTTATCGGAACGCAGGGCTCAGTCGGTTGTGAATTATCTGATAGCTAAGGGTATTAATCCTGCCCGATTGATATCCAAAGGTTACGGCGAAACCGTACCTAAAACTGTAGATAAACGTGATGCCGAAGCTTATCCGTTCCTTAAAGAGGGTCAGGTACTTACTGAACAGTTCATCAATTCCATTAAGGATGAAGATTTACAGGAACTAGCACATTTCCTGAACCGGCGTACCGAATTCAAAGTGCTTCGAACTGATTTTAAGGAGTAAACTAAACGAATTACTCAGGTAATTTAGAATGAACTGAGATTTGCCTTGGTACCAAGGTCGGTTGTGGTTTCTGTGTTACTATTATGACCCGCCCTGTCGCGTAGCATAAAATCGTAGCGAATGGTATCATATAAAGGTAAATCGACTATTACCAAACTGATAGTGCCTTTGATAGTCTTATTTTGTCCGACACGGTCAAGTTTGCTATCACGGATTATTGAATAGTACGGTGGGATTGAATCATACTCAATAAGGAAATATTTGCCATCAAGTTTGCTGTAAGGCGTAAGAAAAAGGTTATATCTTATAGAATCAGGCAGATCAATATTATTTGCATAGGCTTCCTCAACGCCGATATCGGCGTCACCATCAATAAAATCAAACTTGAGCACCCCTACAATTAAATTTGGATTATCGAGAGAAGTATCCACAAGAGTTGCTAGTTCAAGGCTTTTAAATGTAATTTGGGGTATAGGCGATACAGGTTCGGTTTTCACACATGAAACAACAGCAAATGTTATCAATGGTAACGCAAAAAATAATCTCTTCATATTCTTTTATTTTTTCCGCATGAAAATCTGAACAGGCACTCCTGTAAAGTTAAAATTTTCGCGCAATTTATTCTCAAGATAGCGCTTGTAGGATTCCTTTACATATTGGGGCAGGTTACAGAAAAACGCAAAAGACGGCGTTTTATTGGGAAGTTGCGTTACATATTTAATGCGTATATATTTTCCTTTTACCGCCGGTGGCGGAAATTTTTCAATTACGCTGTTCATTAAATTGTTCAGTACAGAAGTACTTATCCGGCGTTTACGGTTTTCATATACTTCGATGGCAGTTTCCAGTACTTTATGGATACGTTGTTTTGTAATCGCCGAAGTAAAAATAACCGGCACATCGGTAAAAGGCTCAAGTTTATTCTTCAGCCGGATTTCATAATCGCGGGCTGTATTGGTTTCTTTTACCACGAGGTCCCATTTATTGATCAGGATAACTACACCTTTATTATTGCGTAGTGCAAGATCAATTATATTGATATCCTGCGATTCTATTCCCAAAGTAACATCAATCAGAACCAGGCAGACATCGGAATTTTCAATGGCGCGTACCGAACGGATTACCGAATAGTATTCCAGGTCGGCATGTACTTTCCCTTTTTTTCTCAAACCCGCCGTATCGACCAGGTAAAAATCGTGATTGTATTTATTATATCGGGTGTAAATAGAGTCGCGTGTTGTTCCTGAAATAGGTGTAACCATATGCCTTTCCTCACCAATCAGCGCATTGACCAATGATGATTTTCCCACATTGGGCCGGCCTACAATGGCAAACTTCGGGAGGTCATCCGTATTTTCTATATTGCTTTTACTGAATCGTGATACCAGGACATCCAACAAATCGCCGGTTCCGCTTCCATTAATCGACGAAATACAAAACAGGTCGCCCATACCCAGTTTATAAAATTCCTGTGCTTCATAGTGCCTGGTATTATTATCGACTTTATTTATCACGAGCAGTGATGGCTTTCTGACTTTTCGCAACATGTCTGCAACCGATTCGTCAAGCCCGGTGACTCCGGTTGTTACATCGACCATGAATAGTATGGCATCGGCTTCTTCAATGGCCAGGTTGACTTGTTTCCGGATTTCTGTTTCGAAAACATCTTCGGAATTAACAATATAACCTCCGGTATCGATGACCGAAAACTCGATTCCATTCCATATCGCTTTCCCATATTGCCGATCACGGGTTACACCCTCCAATGCATCAACAATTGCATTCCGGGTTTCTGTTAACCTGTTGAACAGGGTGGATTTTCCGACATTCGGTCGACCTACTATGGCAACGATATTTCCCACTGCTTTCTTCTTTACCTTACTAGGTATTATTATAACCAAGACTACGCAATATTCCCGGAGCATTTCTCCAGTCTTTTTTCACTTTTACAAAGAGCTCGAGGTAGACTTTTTTCCCCAGAAAATCTTCAATATCCTTACGGGCTTCGGTCCCGACTTTTTTTAATGCCTGTCCCTGTTTGCCAATAATTATTCCTTTTTGAGAGTCGCGCATTACATAAATTACTGCACCTATACGTATAATATCTTTTTCTTCTTTGAACGTTTCAACAACTACTTCGACAGAGTAGGGAATTTCTTTTCGGTAATTGGTAAAAATCTTTTCCCTTATAATTTCTGAAATGAAAAATCGCTCCGGACGATCGGTGAGTGTATCTTTGGGATAATATTCAGGTCCCTCGGGAAGAAGCGTAAGTATTTTATCGAAAAGCAGGGAGACATTGAATTTATTCAGGGCAGAAACCGGAAGAATATCTGCTTCCGGTAACAGTAAATGCCATTGTTCAACGAGCTTTTCTACTTCGCTTTCGGAAGAAAGATCGATTTTGTTTATCAGAACCAGTATCGGTACTTTGGCTTTCTGCAATCGCTCAAGGTATGCTGCATTTTTATCGGATTTTTCAATTACATCTGTCATATATAAAATGATATCAGCATCGACAAAAGCGCTATTTACAAATTTCAGCATCGACTCCTGGAGCTTATAGCTGGGTTTCAGTATACCCGGTGTATCGGAATAAACAATCTGGAAATCTTTACCGTTTACTATACCCAGTATTCTGTGGCGGGTCGTTTGGGCCTTGGAAGTAATTATACTCAGGCGCTCACCAACCAGGGCATTCATCAGTGTCGATTTACCCACATTAGGATTTCCAAGAATATTTACAAATCCCGATTTATGCATTACTTTTCCTATTTTGCAATTGGATGCAAAGATAGATATATGAAACGATAAACCATGTTTTCGGTTGTGGGGAGAATTATAATAAATTGGGATACTATGATTTTCAACATCAGTTCAGGATGAAATATCTCTTGATATTATGTTTGGTATATAGTCTCGTGGGATTTTCTAACTTAATAAATCAGATCTCTGCCTGATACATAACGGCGCCATTTTTCAATAACGCTTGACATATCTTCCGGCAGTTCACTATCGAAGAACAGGTACTCACCGGTATGCGGGTGTTTAAAACCAAGCGTTTTGGCATGTAATGCCTGACGTGGCAAAAGTGAAAAACAGTTTTGTACGAATTGTTTGTATTTCGTAAATGTAGTTCCCTTCAGTATCCGGTCCCCGCCATATCGTTCATCATTGAAAATCGGATGACCGATATATTCCATATGCACTCTGATCTGATGTGTTCGACCGGTCTCCAGTCTGCATTCCACAAGGCTTACATAACCCAGATTTTCCAGTACTTTATAATGGGTTATAGCCGGTTTTCCATCTTCTGCAATCTTTGACACATGCATTTTTAATCGGTCTTTCGGGTGGCGGGCAATATTTCCTTCAATGGTTCCGTCATTCTGATTAAACGAACCCCAAACCAAAGCGTGGTATGACCGTGTTGTTTTACGATCGTAAAATTGTTTGGCCAGGTGACTCATGGCGTACTCATTTTTTGCTATTACCAGCAATCCTGAAGTATCTTTATCGAT
>CAYUAV010000051.1:0-12614 GCA_964442665.1 uncultured Bacteroidales bacterium | reverse complement strand
ATCGATTTGCAAAAGTTCTTTACGGTTTTTACTTCGAGTGATTCTTTATCGAAATAAATAAGCAGCTCGGCGCAGGCAGTCTCATTTTCGTTATAGTTTTCGCGGATCTTTATGGCCAGGTCGGAAGGGTTTTTCTTCAGGGTGTGCAGGTATTCATAAAACAAATATTCGTTTATGGTAAAAGAGTTCGACTTTTTAAAATCTTCCTGGAGAGTATTCCATACCTGAACAGCCATATCGGGATCGTTCGGGTGAAGCTGCAGCCGCAACAGATCGAATCCTTCTTTCCGGATGATATCATGAACAGAAAGAGAAGGACTCAGTCCGCTTTCAGCCAGCCATACTGATAATTCATTTATGGTTTCGGCATATTGGGCTCTGACAGCTGATAGTTGAAGGATAGTAAGAATTATAAAACAAGATTTAAGCCAGTTCATTTCAATTTCTAATTATCGGGTTTCAGGATGAACAGAAAATCGCTGTCGCTTTTGTCACTTTCAATAAAGGATCCCCATTCGGCATCTTCGGCCTGGTCAGTGGCAATGGAAAGATCGTAGAAGCTGATTACTTTACCATAATGCAGTTCCCGGGAATCCAGTACGTCAAATACTTTCTTCATCATGCCTGAAATTTCCTTGGTTTGTGTTATGCCTGAGGCTATAACCTTACGGGTCTTCATTTCAAACTGATCTGCGATAAATTTTTCATAGGGTTTATCCCGGGTCATATCATCAATAAGACCGGCAATATTACCGGGTCTTGTTTTTATTGTAGCGCTGAAACATGCATCGGCCAGTAAAAGAATATGATTGCAGCGTATACCATCGAGCATTACACGAAATTCAGAATGTGGCAGAGTTTTCCCATTGACTCCGACAAAATAACCCAATTTATCTTCACCATAGGATACCATGTCGCCATGTCCCGAAAAAAATACAAGCAGCTGATCGTCATCATAATAAGTTTTATTGGCATAGTCTTTAAGTATGGTGGTCATTTCATCTATCGTGACATCGGTTTTTAATTCGACTTCGAAACCAAACCGGGATTCCAGAATGTCCTTCAGCATTTCACCATCGTCGATACAATGGTCGAGGATCTGGTATGAACCCTCTCTGTAATTGTCATTAGCAAAAATGAGGGCATAGTCTTTTCGTTGCGGGATATAGGTAACCGTAATTTCTTTATTAAGTTCCGGTCCTTCAGTTGACCTGGTAAATACGGTAAGTACAAAATGATTTTCTCCTTCCCGGAGTTTTATTTCAATACTAAATTGCTCCTGTTTCCTGGACGTCTGGAAATTCTGACCTTCCATCATGACAGCAGGTATTATTTCCCTGCTTATCCTTCTGCCTCTGACCGTGAAATCAGGTGAAACAGAAATCGCGGGATAGGAACCGAAAAGCTCAACCGCTTCATCGAAACTTTTTAGTGTGCCTGGTCCTTTAACCGGCTTAACGGTATTTGCTTCCTGAAAATTCATATTCGGTTCAATATATTTCTGTGGCACAATACTAAAGCTGTATGATTTGCTCTCGCCGCTGATATCCTGGCAGAAGGCTGTATTAGCCATTAGTAATAAGCCTGATATGATAATACTCCGCTTCATTATTTAAAAGTAAATGTATATCCTGCTTTAAGCAGTAATTCCGAATAGGAATCCAAAAGAGCATATTCTGCTCCTATAGAGATTTTCCTGTATCTGTAAGTTATACCCAGACGGATCAGGGCATAATAGTACATGAAATTACAATCGGCCGACCAGGTAAACCAGCCTTTCAGAAGCTGATGATTCAGTGTAAGGCCGCCATAGTATGAAACTGTGCTGAAATCAGGACCTTCACGAATCAAATAGGCATATCCGGCACCGCCATCCACGTTAGCATTAACAGCCGAACGGTTTAATATATTAACCGACAGCTTTCCTCCGTAATTTTGCATATCCATACCACCGGCGGCGATTAAATCGCTGGTAAAGGCGAGCTGAACAGGCCGGAGGAAAAAGAAACCTGTGGAGATCAATCCTGAAAAATTGTAATGATAATAAAAGTCAGTGGAGTAGGAGGCATACAAATCAGTAATAAGCCTGCCGGGCCGGAAATCCACTTCCAGTCCGAAATGCGTGTAGTAAATTCCTCCTCTGTATCGAATTGTGAGCCTGGAATAACTCCATATTGTCTGAACCATAGTTACGTCGATTTTATTGTCGACGATAGCTCTGTCTACTTTTTCATATCCGAGATAACTGTATTCAATGGTAGTGGCACCCTCAGGGATTTGAAGTTCATAATAACCCTGGATATCCGAAACGGTACCGGTGTATGTTCCTTTTATCACAATGTTTACACCCGGAAGGGGGTCACCGTTTCGATCGGTTACTTTACCCTCCACCCGGGTAATTTTGGATTTGGTATATGAAGACGAAGATACAGGGGAAGCTACAATTTTAAACCGTATATTGTTGCCCACAAGTTTATCTTTTTCTCCGAGTATATTCCAGCGGATCTGTTTGGAATAGCCTCCATACACATATTGTCCGACATCACCGCTTACTGCACTTAAGGCATTGCCCCACGTTGTTCCTCCATAGGTCGAACAGAATACTTTCACATAAAACTTATCGGAGCCGGAAGCCTCGAGTATGGAATACTTTATAAGGATTTCCCCTTCACCGGATTCTTCGGCAGTAATGGTTCCAATTTGCTGCGCGGTTATGCCCGCTCCAAGTGACAGAATGACCAATAACACGAATAATCGTCTCATAGGTTTGATCGGGTTATGGTACTGTTGCAAAGGATAAAAATAAGCATTTTCCTCATACCGATCAATAAATTATTTCCGGTATATTTAAAAAAATTTAGTCCTTTTTCACCAAACGGTAGGTTGTATGGTATTTTCGGTCCTTTCGGGCTGCAGGTAAAAATCCCAATCAGTTTGGTTGGGATTTTTTAGATGATTAGCTTTTGAATCAGGAATGTGCAGATTGAAAGCGTAAATCGGACCGGAAATTGGACTACAGGTATATCCTTATCATTACCATCCGCCTCATAATATTTTTACCAAACCTTTAAGTCATCGGGTGAGATGAAATCGAACGCGGCATACTGGCCTGTTATAAATCTATAACTGATAATGCAAGGAGGTTGATGTAAACGGAAAGGGTAGGGTTATGTCTTTAATCCTCTGATTCTCAGTTCGTCAATTCCTCAATTTTTCAATTTTTCAAACTCTCAACATTATTCAGGCATTGACTACCAAGCACCAAGCAACCGGCACCTAGCACCAAGCACCAAGCACCAAGCAACCGGCACCCCTGCTTCATCAACTACTCATTCGTTCCCTAATATCCCTGAATTTCTTGTTTATGTTTTCCTGAAGAGTATTGAACCGAAGTTTTAAGATTTCACCTGTTTGTGACAGGGTATTTTTGGTCATTCTTCGTAACGGAAAATAATTACGGAGGATAGTAGTAGCTATTTCATTACCTTCTTTAAAATAGTCCCGTGTGGCTTCTTTAAGTGATCTCTTCCCGAATTTTGTCAGCGTGTGAAAACCATTCAGGTGGACATATTTGATCCGTTTTCCATGTGTCTGGAAATGATAATTAATATATGTTTCAATACCGAACTGCAGGTCCTGTATCAATTCGATAAGAGGTAAAATATCTTTTTTCAGGAGCACTCGTTCGCCGGTAAACGATTTAAAAGGTGATAACCTGTAATTCATAAAGTCGGCTGAAGTATACCCGAGCACCATATCTGCTTCGCCGGTTATTACCGGTTTCAGCATATCCCTGAAATGCTCCTCTCGTATTCCGTAGCTGTCGGCATCGAAAAATAGTAAGACATCATTTTTTGCATGTACTATGCCATGGCACATTGCATAACTTTTACCTTTATTTTCCGGTAATCTGATATACCTGAAAGGAACCTTTTTATTAAGATTTTGAAGTAAATCGGGAGTGTTGTCGGTCGAACCGTCATCGATAACGATAACTTCACTTTCCGGATTGTAATCGCAGCATGCCTGAACCATCCGGCATACTGTTTTTTCTTCGTTAAAAGCGCAAATAATGATACTAACATTCTTCATTTTAATGCAATTTTGCTGTCTTTTCAACGAACTTGCGACCTTACTAACCTGCAAGATTATCTGGCAGTGCAAGTTAAGCAATATCCTGCATTTTATCTCTCAACTGCCAGTAAAAAAAATACGAGCTAATGCTATTGTTGAAAAGCTTTTATTCAAAGACAATAGGGTCGGAAGAAAGCTGCATACAACGAACAAATCTGCAATTCTTTGTAATTATGTGTTGACAGGCAGAGTATTGTATTACCTCACCTTGTAACTATTCTCTAAAGGAATCACTGAAAGTAATTTCTTCATTTGCAACATAAAAAATGAAACTATAAACAGGCTTGTTTCTATATAGCTTTTCGGAATCTCTTTGCTTAGGAGGGAGACATTATGAGGCATGCTATTGTCAGGAAAACACAGGCTCCTATAGCTCATCTTTTTTACGGGACAGATTATTTAATCTTTGTTTCAACGAGTTGCAGAATCTCCTCCTCAAGTGTGATTGTATTTTCCCTGATCTTTTCTCCTTCCTTAAGGATCTTGTTTGCCCAGGAAGTATCGGAATAGCCCGAAGCATTGATTTTCACGTTTAAAAATGCCCCCAGTACAGCGGAGCGTGCAGCCAGGGCTCCGACTCCGGCATCGGTAACAGAATTTGGATTTCCGGTTTCTACCATGGCTTTCATCACCTGCATCGATTCGTAGCTTAATTTCATAACATCGAAAGGAACCTCAATGGCATGTCGGGTAGCATCGGCAATAACTGCTAACCGTAATTTCTTATCCGAATCAGTTTTTTGTGGAAGGCTGTAGGCATCCATAAGCGAATTAAAGGCCCGGGTGTCTTCATCGACCAGCCTGAGAAGCTGATCGTGATACTGTTTGCCTTTTTCTGCCCAATCGGAAAATTCTTTCCAACGGTCATCCCAGCCACGTTTATGCGAAGAAATATTTGCCACCATAGTCCCCAGGGCTACACCCAGTGTACCCATGTAGGCTGAAATTGAGCCTCCTCCCGGAGCCGGTGATTCTGAAGCTGTTTCTTCCGAAAATTCCCTGAGGTTCAAATTAATAAGCTTACCCGGCTTGTCATCTGCCAACAGGTATTCGATGATTTTTTTTTCAGGTTCAAAGGGTCTCAGATCATCCAGTCCCATTGATTTAACAGCAATCTTCAGTATTTCTCTGTTGGAAATACCAGTCGATCGATGTTGCTTTTTAAGGAAATATTTTCCGGCATCGAGCATAGCCTGAAGGGGGATTACTCCCACCAGTTCAGAACCTGTAACCCGCAATCCCCGCGTTTCGGCTCTCTGGCATGCAACTTCAAAAACCTGGTGCATAGGTGTTACTGTGATGTCAGTTAGGTTGAATGAAAGCTGGGCAATACCATATTCTTTTATATACCAGCCAATTCCTTTTACACATTTAAGCATACCCGGCTCATATTCCGGATTCCCGTTTTTATCTTTAATTATTTTACCGTTGAGTTTTCCGCCTTCTCTTCTCACCCTTCCTTTTTCCCTGATGTCAAAAGCAATGGCATTGGCCCGCCGTGTGGATGTGGTATTCAGGTTAATATTGTATGCTATCAGAAAATTTCGGGCACTTACAGCTGTTGCCCCTGTGCGTGCAACTGATTCAGTAAACTCATCAGGGCCAAAATCGGGTCCCCAGTCGGAAGATGCAAGTTTTTCAGACAGACCTTCATATTCGCCCGATCGGCAGCTGGAAAGATTCCTCCGCTTCTCCTCGCGTGCTGCAAATTCATAGCAGTACACAGGAATACCCAGTCTTTCCCCAATACGCTGTGCCAGACTACGGGCAAAGGTTACCGTTTCTTCCATACTGATATTTGAAACGGGAACCAGTGGTAACACATCGGTTGCCCCGAAACGGGGGTGCTCTCCCTTATGTTTTCTCATGTCGATGAGTTCAGCGGCTTTTTTTACTGCCTGGAAAGCAGCCTCGCACACTTCATGCGGCGCACCCACAAAGGTCACAACGGTTCTGTTTGTTGCCTTCCCGGGATCGACATCTATTAATTTTACTCCCTCAACCGATTCGATCTGATCTGTGATTTTTTTTATGATATTCATATCGTTCCCTTCACTGAAATTGGGAACACATTCGATAATCTGCTTCATGTTATACAATTTAGTAAACAGACTTAAAATGATAAGGAATAAAGAATAAAGAATAAGCCAGCAAGAGAATTATAATTCTTTGTTCAAATATCGGTCTGTCCAATTTAATAGTAATTTAAATTTATTTAATCCTGGTTCCATTTTTCCATATCTTCATGGGTTTTAGTTTCCCCTGATTATAGATGATCTCCCGGTAATCGTTTAAATTGAAGGCTACAATATCAGCTATATTACCCGGCCTGATGACTCCTCTGTCAGGTAGATTCAATGCAGCAGCAGCCCGGGAGCTGATGGCGGCCATGGTTTCAGCCATGCTCAATTTCTCATAGATACCCAGAATGGAAGCCTGAACAAGCAAATCGCCCATGGGTGCCGAGCCGGGATTCCAGTCTGAACCTATTGCCAGACTTGAACCTGCATCGAGCAGTTTGCGGGCAGGGGCAAAGGATACTCCCAAACCTATCGATGAGCCGGGTAAAACAACCGGAATAACATCACTTTTAGCCAGTAAAAGAATCTCCTTTTTCCCGGAAACTTCAAGGTGATCCACGCTTTTGGCACCGGCTCTGACAGCTTCCATGCTGCCGCCTTTAGTGAACTGGTCGCCATGAACTACTACATCAAAACCCATGTCCCGGGCCCTGACAAGGTAGACTCTGGCATCACGGGGACTAAAAGCTTTTTTATCGATATAAATATCAATACGATTTGCCAGTTTCAGTTTTCTGATTTCAGGGAGCAAATCCTTAATCAGCAGGTTAAGATATTCTGCCGGGCTACCTTTAAAATCTTTGGGACACATATGGGCGGCAAGACAGGTAGGTATCAGGTCGGCAACGCAACCGACATCTGCATTCCTGATGGCAAGAAGCATTTTGAGTTCATCACTGACTCTGAGACCATACCCGCTTTTCACTTCAATAGTTGTCACTCCGTCGTTCAGATGTCTTTCTGCACGGGTTGCCAGTTGTCGTGTTAATTCATCTGTCGCTGCCTGACGAGTTTTAGTAACTGTATCCCAGATACCACCGCCTGTGGCAGCGATTTCGACATATGTATTTCCCTGCAGTCTCAGTGTATAGTCGAGAGCGCGATTTCCAGCCCAGCAAATGTGGGTATGGGGGTCGATGAAGCCGGGCAGCGCTATATTTTCATCATGCAGTTCTTCAACCGCGTACTTTTCTTTTTTTGCTTTTGTTGCCAAAGTGTCAAAATTCCCTGTCTCCAAGATCAGATTACCCTCGGTTAGTATGCCGGCATGGGTAATTATTTCAAGATCCTGATCAGATAAAGGTCCCTTCAGTGCTAGTTTGTCCATGGTTATAAGTTGTGTAAAGGGACCAATAAGATTTCGCTTCACCATTGGGCTAAAAGTTTAGGTTGAATTTATTCCTGTTTGCTTTCGCTTCTTCATAGCCTGCATCGGCATGCCTGTATATACCCAGGGCAGGATCGTTATGCAAAACGCGTTTCAGACACCTGCCGGCTCTCTCTGTTCCGTCGGCCACCACTACCATGCCGGCATGTTGTGAAAAGCCCATCCCGACTCCTCCTCCATGGTGGAAGGATACCCAGGTAGCTCCCCCGGCTGTATTCGACATCAGGTTTAACAGGGGCCAGTCGGATATGGCATCACTGCCATCGAGCATCTTTTCGGTTTCCCGGTTGGGCGAAGCTACCGACCCGCAGTCAAGATGATCACGTCCGATGACAATTGGGGCTTTTACTTTACCGGTTAGCACCAGCTCATTAAAAAGTAAGCCTGCTTTTTCTCTTTCTTTCATACCCAGCCAACAAATTCTGCTGGGTAACCCTTGGAAGGCCACCTTTTTCTTTGCCTCGTGGAGCCAGTGCATCAGGTGTGTATTTTCCGGGAATAACTCCATAAGCGCCCTGTCTGTGGTATAAATATCTTCCGGATCCCCGGAAAGAGCAACCCATCGGAAGGGACCCTTACCTTCACAAAACAAAGGACGGATGAACTCGGGAACGAAACCGTTAATGTTGAATGCATTTCTCTCACCTCCCTGCCGGGCAAATTCCCTCAAATTATTGCCATAGTCGAAAGTGATACTTCCCATATTTTGCATCTCCAGCATAAAGCCAACATGGCGGGCCATACTTTTAAGGGAATGTACTCTGTAGGAGTCAGGATCAGACTTCCTGAGCGTCCTTGCTTTTTCCAGTGTGTAGCCATGAGGCACATAACCGTAAACCGGATCGTGCGCCGAGGTTTGGTCGGTCAGCACATCGGGAATAATACCATCTCGTAAAAGCTTTTCCAACACATCTCCAATATTACCTACCAGACCTACCGAGAGGGCTTTCCCTTTTTCCCTTGCTTCAAGAACCAGTTGTTTTGCTTCTTCATAGTCGAAGGTCATTTTGTCGATGTATCGTGTGTCAATACGTTTTTTGATCCTTTCAGGATCGACATCAACTCCGAGGAAAGCAGCACCTGCCATGGTTGCTGCCAAAGGCTGGGCGCCTCCCATACCTCCCAGTCCCCCCGAAACCAGAAGTTTCTTATGTAAGCTGCCATTAAAATATTTTCTTCCGCAGGCTGCAAATGTTTCGTAAGTTCCCTGCAAAATACCCTGGGTACCTATATAGATCCAGCTTCCAGCCGTCATTTGACCGTACATAATCAGTCCCCGAACCTTTAACTCTTCAAAATGTTCCCAGTTTGCCCAGGCGGGCACCAGGTTACTGTTAGCAATAAGCACCCGGGGAGCTTCAGGATGGGAGCGTACCAGTCCGACGGGTTTACCCGACTGGATTAGCAAGCTGTGGTCCTCATCAAGAACAAGCAATATATCAATAATACGTTTTACGGCCTTGGGATTTCTTGCTGCCTGACCGGTTCCGCCATAGACAATAAGATTTTCCGGCTCTTCGGCAACCTCTCTGTTCAGATTATTCAGCAACATACGCAGGGGAGCCTCGGTCTGCCAGCTTTTGGCATGAAGCAGGCTTCCGGTAGGAGCAAAATAATTCGGATGACTGGCATATGTGCTAATAAATTCCGAAAGTTTCATGTTCAGCGTTTTTAAAATCGATCTTATGTTCAGCACAAACTCCATTAAGATAAGAAGTCAACTCCTTATTGCGTATAATCTGACAAGCGACATCGATATCTTTTGAAAAGATCCGGTCGTTTTCAGCAAAGGGTATTTTGCCCCTGATAAACTCAAGACTCTTATCAAGCAGAATTCCAGATTTCAGTGGTTTACGAAATTCAAAGCCCTGGGCAGCCGTAAAAAGCTCGATAGCAAGTATGACCTCCAGGTTTTCAATGATTTTAAGTGCTTTCCGGGCGCTGATACTACCCATGCTTACATGATCCTCCTGTCCAAGCGAGGTGGGAATGCTGTCGGCACTTGCCGGAAAGCACATCGATTTATTTTCACTGGCTAAAGCCGCTGAAGTATACTGAAGCATCATAAAACCCGAATTCAACCCGGTGTTTTTCATAAGCAGCTTGGGCAGCCCTTCAACTTTTTCCATAAGTGAAAGATATACCCTACGATCGGAAATATTACCCAGTTCGGAAGCTGCCAGGGCTGCGTAATCGATTGGCAGGGCGAGGGGCTGACCGTGAAAATGGCCTCCGCTGATGGTTTTGTCAGCACTAAAAATTATGGGATTATCAGTGACCGAATTAATCTCGGTAAGGAAAGCTTCCTTCAGGTGCAGCCACGCATTCCGTGAGGCTCCGTGCACCTGGGGAATACAACGCAGAGAATAAGGATCCTGCACCCGGGTGCAGTTCCTGTGTGACTCTACAATTTCCGAATCTTTGGTCAGCTTACGCATACGCTCTGCAACATATATATTGCCGGCGTATGGACGCAAGGTATGCAATTCCTCATCGAAACTTCTAACCGAACCCATCATGGCTTCCAGGTTCATGGCAGCAATGATATCGGCATGATCGAGACAATTCTGCATGCGTTCCAGGAATTTTGCCGTGTAGGCGCTCATAAACTGGGTACCGTTGATTAAAGCTAAGCCTTCCTTAGGTCCCAGGTCGATGGGTTCAAGGCTCAGAATGCGAAATAACTCACCAGTTGGAAACCTTTCGCCCTGGTACATGACTTCGCCTAGTCCGATAAGAGGAAGGAATAAATGGGCCAGGGGAGCCAGATCGCCCGAAGCACCTACAGAGCCCTGTTCAGGAACACAAGGTATTATATCTTGCTCTATATGCCAGATAATGCGATCGAGGGTTTCGACGGATACCCCGGAATACCCCTGCGCCAGGGAATGCACCTTAAAGATCAGCATGAGGCGTGCGATAGAGGGTTCAACAAGTTTGCCAACTCCGACACTATGACTTATAAGCAGGTTGTTCTGCAGCTTCCGTGTATCTTCCTCACCAATAAGGGTAGTGCATAAGGGACCGAAACCGGTGTTAATACCATATGTCACGATCTTATTATGTACAATATCTTCAACAATGCTGCGCGAAGCCCGGACTTTTGCGCGGGTGTCTTCCGTTAGTTCTCCCTTGAGCTGTCCCCGAGAAATCTCAAGCGCTTTACCCAGTATTAACCGGTCTTTTCCATAGCAAAACAGGTTCTTTGACATACGCAATTGCTTTTAATGGATCACGGCCATACTGTCATCCACTAAATTGAAACTCCCATCTAAGTTACATTAAGAAAGATTGAAGTGAAATGATAATTGTTAGTTACATGGTGATATACTTTCACCTGGCTTTCGCAAGCTCCTCTTTTCCTCATTATATCGTATTCCCCGGACCTTTGTCCGGGATTATTGATTAAACGCTGCCATGCAGCTTAGCCTAATTATCCGAGTATGACATTAATAATCAGTTTCTTATATTTTTCAACGACATAAATTATTCTGAAATCAAGTAATAGTATACTATGTAGAAAATTACTAACAAGTTTTTCTCTAACCTTGATTTTCAGAAATGCTTTTCAGAACTTGCATCTCATGAATAAAAATCTGCAGAACCTATGAGAAAATGTATTCTGTTACTTTTGCTCTTCAGTAACATCATGGTCTATGGTCAGGACAGGATTATTATCAAGGGCGGACGGGTATTGAGCTGCAATGTCAACCGCATTTCGCCTGACTCTGTTTACTTTGTTATCAGAGGCCAACAATACAGCCTCCATAAGGATAACATTAAAGATGTCGAATCTTCTGACAGATTCAAAACTTTCCTGTTAAAGAATCCTGGTTTTTATGGTTCCGATCATATTAATCTGGAGTATACCAATTATTGCCTTGAAAAGTTCAGGGCCCAGCGAAATCTTGGATATACCATGCAATTTTCCGGTGTTGTGATCACAGTCGTTGCGGCTTATATTGGTCAGGATCCGGATCGTCAGCTTATAGCGTTAGGTCTGGGGGGAATAATTAGTCTGGCAGGAGTTTTTATGGATTGGGGGGCATCAGCTCATTTAAGGAATTTATCTGTTTCACCTGATTACCAGGTTGGGTTGGGGTATTATTTCAATTTTTAAGCTATCCTGAGTATTATGATGATGACTGCCAATCGGTTCAGTGTAATATCATCGATGGAAGCGCCTACCGACTATATCTGTGATATGAAACTTCAGCCGGAAGAGCTGATCACCGCTTATCATCCGTTGATTCAAATCATTAACAGGTTGTTGCTTTGTATCCGCATCTTTTTAAGTATAATTCCTTATTCACTTCAATTCACCCAATATGCAATCGTCGGCATGAGTGCACCATGCGGCACACCCCGGATCAATTTTCGGATTCCGGACGATTTTTTTGCATTGCGGGCAGGTATGGTAAGGATCATCCTTCCAGAACTCTATGTCGTTTCCGCAGTTGGGACAAACAATGTCGTATATATCTTCCGGCTTCCAGAATCGCTGATCCTGTCCCGGGCATCGTAGTGGTTTTGTCATCAGCTATTCCTAAAAAATTCGTGAACAGATTTTAAAGCTAAGTAAAGATATATTCTCTGCTGGAAAAATGTCAACGAATCCTGATTCTTTCGTTTTCGTTACTTCAATGTAAATTCTATATCACCACGAAGCCATAAAGTTAATTTCACAAAGGCACACAAAGTGGGTAAAACCAAAATTTCATTACTAATGGAAATATTTCTTTGTGTTACTTTGAGTATACCTTTGTAATCCTTAGTGGTGGAAAATAAACTACAAAGTGCTACAAAGTAAATTTCACAAAGGCGCACAATATATTTCAAACCAAAAACTTAAATAATGCTGTACAACATTCCTTCGTGATCCTTAGTGGTAAAAAATACTTAACCACAAAGTTCAGATAATGGATATTACATTTTTCTGAAATTAAACTTTCTGTTTCCGCTAGTCTCTCTCATTCATTTGCTGAAGGGATGCCATTACTGTCGGAAATAAA
>CAYUAV010000050.1:0-12625 GCA_964442665.1 uncultured Bacteroidales bacterium | reverse complement strand
CGGCAACCGACCCTGCCGGCCCCTGGTCCGATCCGGTAATACTGCCTTTCGATGGTATCGACCCGTCGCTTTTTTTTGATGATGACGGAAAAGCATACCTCATCAATAACGGCCCGCCGGCCTATGAACCCTTGTACGAAGGACATCGTGCCCTATGGATGCAGGAATTCGACAAAAAGAACCTGCAGCTTACCGGACCCCGGAAAGTCATTATCGACGGGGGTGTCGATATCAGCAAAAAACCGGTTTGGATCGAGGGTCCGCACATTTTTAAGGCCAACGGATATTACTATCTTATTGCCGCCGAAGGGGGTACAAGTACCGAGCATTCGGAGGTCGTGTTTCGCAGCAGGATGGTTTGGGGTCCTTACAAGCCCTGGGATAAAAATCCTATTCTTACCCAGCGCCATCTCGACCCCGACCGGCCCAATCCTGTAACCTGTACCGGGCATGCCGATTTCGTCGAAACCCGGAACGGAGAATGGTGGGCTGTATTCCTGGGTTGCACTCCTTATGAAGATGATTATTACAATACAGGGCGTCAGACCTTTATGCTGCCCGTTTCGTGGATCGATGACTGGCCCACAATACTGCAGGATGATGAAGTTGTACCCTATAGTCATACCAAACCCGATCTGCCCGAACAGGCTAAGGCACCCGTTCCGTTGAACGGTAATTTCACGCTTCGTGAAGAATTTACAGACTCCACCCTGGCTTTGAGTTGGAATTTTATAAGAACACCAAAAGAAAAGTGGTATAAGCTCGATGATGATCTTCTTCTTATCAAAGCCCGAAATGTCCCCCTCGATAAAATGGGACAGCCCTCGTTCATCGGGCGAAGGCAACAGCACAATTTCTGTTCTGCGAGTACGGTCGTTCAATTCATTCCTTCGCAAACCGGAGATAAAGCAGGAATAGTTGCATTTCAGAACGAAAAACATTATTATTTCCTGGGGCTCACCCTTAAACCGGAAGGAAGGTTCATCGTGCTGGAAAAAGCTACTGAAGAAGGACCCGTTGAAATTACTGATGAAGGAATCGCCATCCCGGAAGGTCAGTCGATATATCTGAAAATTGAAGCCCGGGGCAGGTATTACGACTTCTACTACTCCATGGAGCCGGGAACCTGGAAATTGCTGGAAAAGGATGTCGATGGTACATGGCTGAGTACCCATGTGGCAGGAGGATTCGTGGGAACATACTTTGGTTTGTATGCCTATTCTGGTAAGTAACACCGATTCATGGTTCTGGATAACAGGAAAAATTGGAAAGATCCGGGTATTCATCCGGTTTATTCCGACGAATATCAAAGATTGACGTTCGTTTATCAAGCCAAACCAACTTCAAAACCTTTCCCCCGTTTAATGGGTTGAACCAAAACAAACCCGTAAATGATCAATATAACCATTAAAGCCACAAGCAATACTCCATGGGCAGATTTTGATAAAAATGGACTACTCAAACTGGAAGGGAGGTCTTTTCCGGCAATTGCTTCAGAATACTATGACCCGTTAATTGAATTTGCAGCCGGATTGAACACTCCCTGTGTGAGTTTCGATATAAACCTGGAATATATTAATACGGCTTCCTCAAAAAAATTATTATTCCTGTTAAATGCCCTCGACGAAAATAAAAATATAGGATCGGTTCAGGTTAACTGGTTTTATGAAGAAGGCGACGATGACAGCGTAGAAACTGCCGAGATCTATGAAGATTCCCTGAAACGAGTACAATTCACGTACAACGAAGTTGCCGAAGTCAGCTCCTGATTCTTTTCATTTAAAACATCCATAAGATTTCACAATAAGCCGGCCTGATAGCCGGCTTTCCTGTTTACTTCCAACTAACAATAATTACCTTTTAATGACCGTATTTAAATAAATCCTAATTTGTCATTAGAAAATATTGACGGATTTGGGATGAATTACTTTACGAACAAATTATGTATTTTTAACTGAAAAATTTTACGGCATGAACCCTAACCTCCGTTTTCTGATCTCATTAGGCCTGCCTGTATTAATATCCCTGCTGCTTAATTCGTCCTGTACGCATGATACTTTTGATCTCAGTCAGATAGATACGGTTTGTTTTGAAAGCCAGATATTCCCGCTGATACAAAATTCGTGCGGAACGGCGGGCTGTCATAACGGAGTCTCGGGAGTTGAGGGATTTTCAGCTTCAAGTTATGAATCCATTCTTCAGGCAGTAAAGCCCGGCGATCCGAAAGGCAGTAAATTATATGATGTCATTACGAATATCTGGGGTGAAACTTTCATGCCTCCCGATAATCCCTTATCAATTAGCGATCGGAATCTGATCCTGGTATGGATTGAACAGGGCGCATTGAAGACAACGTGCCAACCTGATACAACTAATGGGAATCCTCCTCCCCCTCCTGTTGTTATTGATACGATTTGTTTTGTCCAGGATATCCTGCCCATCTTTGTTTCAAGTTGTGCTACGAGTGATTGCCACGATGTTGCTTCACACAGCGAAGGGTACAATTTAACAAGCTATACTTCCATAATGAGCAATTCTGAGGGTATTGTGCCTTTTAGTCCGGGAAGCAGCAAAATTTATGAGACCATTACAAAAAATGAATCGGAAGACCGTATGCCGCCTCCACCGCAAGCCTCGTTAACTGCCACCCAGATTGATAACATACGTACCTGGATACTTGATGGCGCCTTAAACAGTGATTGCCCTCAAAATAACTGCGATACACTATCGACAATCTCCTTCAGCGACCAGGTATTCCCTATTCTTGAAACAAACTGTTTATCGTGCCATAATTCCACGCCTGCAAACGGCGGCGTGTTGTTAACCAATTATACAAATGTGAAAACGGCAGCTGAAACCGAGCGGAACGGAACTTCACTGTTGGTGGGAGCAATTCGTTATGTAAACGGATTTTCAGGGATGCCTCCTGTTTACCATTTAGATGAATGTTCATTGCGAACCATCGAACTCTGGATCGAACAAGGATTTCAGAATAATTAATAATCTGTCAATTAAAATCTGGACCCTATGCCTAAAATATGGTTAGCCTTGTTAGTCACATTTTCAATAGCCGGTTGCTATTACGACAGTGAGGAGTACCTTTTTCCTCAGATCAACAACCAGTGCGATACAACTTCGGTTACCTATTCGGTTTCCATTCAGCCGGTTCTGGAACAATACTGCTATCGATGCCACAATAACGCAAACGCATCAATTTTTGGCGGTAATATAAAGCTGGAAGATTATTCTGATGTTATTATCCGTGTCAACGACGGAAGGTTATACGGATCCGTTGCCCATGAGAATGGTTTCAGCCCGATGCCCAAAGACGGAGGAATGCTTGATGATTGTTTTATTCAGAAATTAAGTATATGGATCGATGCCGGTGCCCCGAATAATTAAAATTTAGCAACAATGAAATATCTTAAACCAATTCACCTGACTATACTATTCCTGATACCATTAATCTTGCCGGCACAGGACATTGACAAATTGCTTGAAGAAGCAACAGGCAGCAGCACTGAATATGCTTATGCAACTTTCAAATCGACAAGGATAATAAGCGGTCATTCGATTGAACGTATGCAGGAGGGGCAGCTCGACTTCCGTATTGCACATCGTTTCGGAATGTTGAATAGTGGAGCCTATGAATTTTGGGGTCTCGACCAGGCAAATATTCATCTGAGCCTGGAGTACGGTATCACCGACTGGGTCATGGTCGGACTGGGTCGTGGTAACTATGAAAAAACTTTTGATGGTTTTACTAAATTTTCCATATTCCGCCAATCGAAAGGAGAACGGAATATGCCGGTATCTATATCATACCTGACAGCCATGGCCCTTCAAACTTTAAAGTGGGACAAACCCGGAGATTTGCCCTTTTGGGACAGGGCCGGCTATGTACATCAAATACTGATAGCCCGCAAATTCAGCGAGCGTTTTTCCTTCGAAATCAATCCGACTTTTGTACACCGCAATATGGTGGCAACAGAACTCGATCCGAATGATTCATGGGCCATCGGAGCAGGAGGAAGATTTAAGCTTACAAAACGTGTTTCTGTGAATATCGAATACTACTACGTTGCTCCGCCACTTCACGACTACCGGAGCATGAAAACCTATAATCCGCTTTCCATTGGCGTCGATATTGAAACCGGAGGGCATGTTTTCCAGCTTCATCTGACAAATTCGGTTGCCATGATTGAAAAGGGATTTATCGGAGAAACAACGGGTAACTGGCTGGACGGAGGAATTCATTTCGGGTTTAATATTTCAAGAGTTTTTACACTGAAATGATCAAAATTCCTGATTCATTGTTATTATAGAAAACAAAAAACTATGAAAAGCAGAATCATTATCATTTCCCTGCTGTTAGGATTTACACAGATTCTATCCGCCCAAAAACTGATTTCGAAAAACGGACATATTTGGTTTTATTCCCACACGCCTGTCGAAGATATTGAAGCTCATAACCGGCAGGTTGTCAGTATTCTCGACCCGGCAACCGGCAGTATTCAGTTTAACCTGCTTGTAAAGTCGTTCGAATTCGAGAAGAAACTAATGCAGGAACATTTCAACGAAAACTATATGGAATCGGATAAATTCCCCAAAGCGATGTTTAAAGGTACTATCAATAATCTATCCTCCATCAACTTTACAAAAGACGGTGAATATCCTGCAAAAGTATCAGGGGAACTCACGATTCACGGAGTTACCCGTAATGTAAATATTATGGGTACCTTTCATGTAAAATCGGGTGTGGTTACTGCTGTTTCAAGCTTTATAGTATTGCCGGAAGATTATAATATATCCATACCCGATCTTGTAAGAGAAAATGTTGCCAAAGAAATTGAAGTTAGTGTGGATGTTACATACAACGCAAATTAATTCTACTCTATATGAGCCGTAAACAAATTTTCCTGATTGCCGGAGCTGTAGTTGGCATCCTGATACTTATCCTGGTGGTACGATGGATATTTCAACCGGCAGCTAAATCCGTTGAAAAACAAGAAGCTGAATTTATGTTCGGTTCGTCTGCCCTGGTGCACGAGTTCGAAACCGATGAAGAAATGGCCAATTCACTCTACCTCGATAAAGTAATACAGGTAAAAGGCACTGTCAATAATGTTTCTGATGACGGTGCAGTGGTCGTGGTAACGCTGAAAGATCCTGAAAGTGTATCGGGTGTACTTTGCAGTTTCGATGAAAATTCAGTATCGTCCGAAAAATTGATTACCGGAACTGAAATAACGGTTAAGGGTATTTGTACCGGTTACTTGCTGGACGTTGTATTAACAAAATGCGCTTTGGTTGATTAAAAATATCCTGTTCCCCAATTCGGATAAATATAAATTGAGTTAAAAAGTTCATATTTCTGTCCTGAAAAATTTTATCGTATCGGTTTAAAGTTTCCTTCGCAATTCAAAAATTTTAACAATTTTTTGAAGCTGCTTGTTTCCAAATTTTAAAATATTGAATTAAATTGCCATGCAAAACCAAAACCGTTATGCATAGAGTCATTTTTCTGTGTAGTGTTTTTCTATTGCTGACCCTTCAACTTTATTCCCAAAAAAGAATATACAACACCGTTAAAATTTCGGACGAACCTCCTCATATAGATGGTATTATCGATGAAGCTGTCTGGAACCAGGCAGAATGGTCAGGTGATTTCGTACAGCAGGAACCTCATCCCCGTCAGCCTGCCACACAAAAAACAGATTTTAAAGTACTTTTCGATGAGAACTATCTCTATTTTGCCGTCAGGTGTCATGATTCCGCTCCCGATAGCATAGTAAAACGGATGTCGCGCCGAGATGGAAGTGAAGGAGAATGGGTGAAAATTGTGATCGACAGCTATCACGATTTCCGAACGGCATTTTCATTTGGTGTAAGCGCTGCCGGTGTGAAAATTGACGAAGCGGTAACCGACGATTCCAACTGGGATCCAAACTGGGATCCTATATGGCTTGTAAAAACCAGTATTGATACAGGTAGCTGGAATTTAGAAGCGGCCATTCCCTTTTCACAACTTCGTTTTAGTATAAAGGAAGAATATATCTGGGGATTGGAAGTGGGCAGGTATCTGTACAGGAAAGCAGAGCTCTCATTATGGCAATTCGTCTCATCAACCGCTGCCAGTGCTCTTGATCGTATCGGAGAATTGCATGGGATTAAAAACATACAACCTAAAAAACAGCGTGAATTAACTCCCTATCTGGCCATTGGCAGGGAAAGTTACCAACCCGATCCGGAAAATCCCTACGCCGACGGAATCGATTATATAACTAATATTGGTCTCGACGGGAAACTGGGTATCACCAACGATCTGACACTCGACTTTACCATTAATCCCGATTTTGGTCAGGTCGAAGCCGATCCGTCGGAAGTTAACCTGACCACATTTGAAACAAAATTCAGTGAAAAACGTCCCTTTTTTATCGAGGGCAGAAGTATACTAAGCTTAAACCTCCTGAACGGAGGAGGACCTTTGTCATCCGATAACCTTTTCTATTCACGCAGAATCGGTAAAAGTCCTTCTTACAGCCCCGATCTGGAAGACAATCAATATTTGAAAAGTCCAACAAATACCAGTATTTTAGGAGCTTTTAAATTATCGGGTAAAACACAAAAGGGATGGTCGGTCGGTATTCTGGAAAGTATTACACAGAAAGAAACAGGTGAGATCGCTACTGGTGAACAAAGAGAAAAAATTACCGTGGAACCTTTTGCCAACTATTTTATCTCAAGTATAAAAAAGGATATGAATCATTCCAATACAATTCTGGGTGCCATAGTTACAGCTACCAATCGCAATATTACCGATCCCGAACTGGACGACTTTATGCACCGGCAGGCTTATACGGCCGGTATCGACTTCTCTCATCGCTGGAAAGAAAAAACCTATTATGTCAATTTCACTTCTGCGATCAGTCGTGTAATAGGAAGCACCGAGGCTATATTCAATACCCAGATATCTGCGCCGCATTATTTCCAGCGTCCCGATGCAAAACACCTTTCCGTCGATTCTACCCTCAAACATCTCGACGGCTATGGTGGTACCCTGCAGGCCGGTAAAGCAGGCAACGGAAAATGGATGTACACCTTCTGGATCACCTGGCGGTCACCCGGCCTGAACCTTAATGATGTAGGCTATATTAACAGGAATGATGAAATACAGCAGATAGCCTGGCTGGGGTTCAGACAACGTGAACCCTTCTCGATATTTCGCAATTTCAATCTGGATTTTAATCAATGGTATGGAACATCTTTTGGATGGGAACGAAGGTATTTTGGAGGAAATATTGGTGGTTACTGGACTTTCAAAAATTACTGGAATATGGGATTTGGTGTCGACCGGGACCAGAAATTCATTTCGACTGAAACCCTGCGTGGAGGTCCGGCATTGCTTTACAATGGCAACATTAACTTCTATCCGTACTTAGAAACGGATCAAAGAAAAAAAATCCAACTGGGTTATTATAGTTTTTACAGCAGGAGAGATCATCGGACTGCCCAATCGCAGAATCATGACCTGAATATCCGGTTACAAATCTCCGATGCCTGCAATATTTCTTTGAATCCGGGCTTCAGCAAACGATACGACAAAATTGAATATGTAGCTACCCTCGATGATATTGAACCTGTGCGCTATATCAGAGGAACCTTACACCAAAAAACAACCTATCTTACAGTCCGGTTGAACTATACTATTACTCCCGATTTTACCATTCAGTTTTATGGAATGCCGTTTATCTCGGCAGGCAGGTACAACGATTTCAAATACATTCAGCATGCTGATGCCGATCAGTTTTCCGACAGGTTTATCCTCTATACTGATGATCAACTGACTTATAATGCCGACGATGAGGTATATGAAGTAGATGAAAACAGAAATGGAATAACAGATTATACTTTTGATGAACCAAATTTCAATGTTTTCGATTTCAATTCAAATCTGGTGATCCGCTGGGAATATCGCCCCGGGTCTGTATTGTACCTGGTCTGGTCGCAAAAACGAAATGAGTATCTCAGCAATGGAATTTTTAAATTATGGAACGATACGGAAACGCTTTTCATGGATACGTATCCACAGGATGTTTTGCTCGTTAAACTATCCTATCGTTTTGGTTTATAATCATTATTTTAAATTTAACATCCTTTCCACCAAAATCATTTATGAATCATTTATAAGCTTTTTATGCTCTCTAATATATCGTCAATGCATTATATTGCATTATTAATTAAGTAGCTGTAAATTGCTTCCATGAACAAAAAAGCAGTTGTTATCGGGTCGGGAATCGGAGGTTTGGCAAGTGCAATCCGGATGGCCACTTCAGGATTCGAAGTTGAAATTTTTGAAAAGAATTCCTATGCAGGCGGAAAAGTGGCCGAATTCAGTAAAAGCGGGTATCGATTCGATACGGGCCCTTCGCTTCTTACCCTGCCCGAACTGGTACGGGAACTTTTTTTGCTGGCCGGGGAAAATCCGGAAAAATATATTGAATTTGAAAGGCTTGAAATAAGTTGCAGGTATTTTTTTAGTGACCGGTCAATAATTAGTGCTTATACTGATCCTGATAAATTTTCTGCCGAAATAGAAAAGAAAACAGTCGCAAAAACCTCGCATGTATTAAAATATCTTGCGAAGGCAAAGGAATTGTATAATCTGACTGAAAAACTTTTTATTTTCAGCCCGTTTCAAAAATTGAGCACGTTCATGGGGCCAGAAGGCAAACGAATTGCTTCGAAGCTCTATAAACTCGATGCCTTCAGCACACTTCACGGACGGAATAAAAAAAGTCTGCATGACAGTAAGCTTATCCAGCTATTCGATCGGTATGCCACCTATAACGGATCGAATCCATATAAAGCCCCCGCAACGTTAAAAATTATTTCGCACCTGGAACATAATATCGGAGCTTACCTGCCGAAAGGAGGTATGTACGAACTTATAAAGGCTCTTTTAAAACTTTCTGAAAAGCTGGGTATTAAGATACATTTTAGCACCAGAGCCGATGAAATTATTTTGAGCAACGAGCATGTAGCCGGAATCCGATGTAGTGATACATTAACCAATACTGATCTCATTATTTGTAATGTCGATATTTTTAATGTATATAACGGGAATCTGTTAAACAGAAAATTACCGCAACGACTAAAAAATCAGGAACTTTCCTCCTCAGCCATAATTTTCTACTGGGGAATCAAAAAGAGTTTTAAGGAACTTGATGTACATAACATCCTTTTTTCTGAAAATTATAGGGAAGAATTCCGTAATATTTTTAAAAAGAAGGCCATCTATCATGATCCGACAGTCTATATTTATGTGAGCTCAAAACTGAATTGTGCTGATGCCCCCGGGAATTGCGAAAACTGGTTTGTCATGATCAATTCACCCAATAATACCGGACAGGATTGGAAAACACTACGCAATGAAGCAAGAAAATATATCATAAGAAAAATACAAAAGACACTTGATATTGATATTGAAAAATTCATTGAAGTTGAAGATTATCAGGATCCGGAACGTATCGAATTTTTTACAAACAGTTATCGCGGAGCATTATATGGACCCAGTTCAAACAGTAAATTATCAGCATTTTACAGGCATGCTAACTTCAGCAGAAAAATTAAGGGACTGTATTTTACCGGAGGATCGGTACACCCCGGGGGAGGAATTCCGCTCTGCATTGCATCGGCAAAAGTTGTATCTCAACTAATAGCAGAAGATTATGGAATACAACAAAACAAGACACATGTTGAATGATAAAAGCAAAACATATCCCGTTCTTTGTCTGGTTCTTTAATTTCTACACTGAAGTGAATCTTCGGAAATATTTCAGCCGGATAACCGTACATCAGGAATGTGAAGTTTCGGACCTGCCGTTGCTTATCATTGGAAATCATTTCAGCTGGTGGGATGGCTTTTTTATTGTTTACCTTAACAGACATGTTTTCAGACGCAGCCTATACATTATGATGCTCGAAGAACAGCTGAAACACCGAAAGTTTTTAAGCAAAGCGGGCGCTTTTTCAATTAAAAAAGGTACGCGGTCGGTCATTGAATCAATGGATTATTGCATTGACATACTTAAAGATCAGGGCAACTTACTGGCATTATATCCGCAGGGAACTTTCCAATCATCCTATCAATTCCCTTTCCGATTTGAGCAGGGTGTACTGCGGATAATCGATCATGCTCAAAATCCCTTTCAATTGATATTCCTGGCTTCGCTTACCGATTATTTTTCCAATAAGAAACCAAGACTTGACTTCTATTTGGAATCACAAAATCCTGATACGTTGAAAACCCTGAGTGAACTTGAAGCAGCTTACAATGGTTTTTATTCCGGATGTGTAAAACAGCAACAAGAGTAAGATGATATACCTTGCCTGGATATTTCTCGGATCTCTGGTCCTGCGTTTCATAGTGGTCCTTGTTAACTTAATATCCCGGTTATACCCCCCACATATTCTTGTTTTAGATTCGCAACCTTTGCTTTCGTTGCTTATTCCGGCCCGGAATGAAGAAAAAAATATTCGCCGGTTGCTTCGGGAACTTCAAAACCAGCCATACCAAAATATTGAAGTAATTGTTTATGATGACGAATCGACCGACAATACCTATAATCTTGCCAGAGAAATAGAAGAAGAAGACCAGCGTTTCCGGGTATTAAAGGGTACTCCCCTTCCGAAAAACTGGCTTGGAAAAAATTATGCCTGTTTTCAGCTTGCTAACTTTTCGAAAGGTGATTACCTGCTCTTTCTTGATGCCGATGTTTCTGTTTCGGGGAAAATACTTCAAAACATTCTTGCACTTTCCATCAGTAAAAATCTGGATCTAATATCAATTTTCCCGAAACAGCATATTCATACGGTTGGTGAAAAACTCACAGTTCCGCTTATGAACTGGATTCTCCTCTCGCTGTTGCCTCTGTTCCTGGTCAGGAAATGCTCCTGGTCTTCATTTTCTGCTGCAAACGGACAATTTATGCTTTTCAGGGCTGAAAGCTATAAAGCTCATCAATGGCATAGTATTGTGCGAAATAACCGTACCGAAGATATCACGATCCTGAGGTGGATGAAAAAATTGAATTACAGGGTACTAACACTGCTCGGCGATGAGCGAATCAGCTGCCGGATGTATGATAACTATAAACAAGGCATAGCCGGTTTCTCAAAAAATGTGGCTTCTTTCTTTGGCGAAAGCATACTTGCTATGCTGCTGTTTACCATTTCCACGATCGGTGGATTTTTTATCGTACTGATCTATCTTTCTGTCATTTACTGGATAACTTACCTGGTTTTAAGTGTGCTGATCCATATTTTAATTGCTGTAAAAAGCAAACAACCGGTTCCTGATAACCTGGTTTTTCTCATACCCAGACAACTTTCGTTCCTTTTAATTGTTCTAACTTCACTTTACAATAAAATCACGCGTAAAGGAACATGGAAAGGTCGATCGTACCAACAATAATTAAATTCAGGTTGATTGTTATTATAATTCTTATTCCATTTATAAATCGGAATTTGGGTGCCCAATCTGTTACCTGTAATATAGAGCTGTATAATGCTTTTATTAATAATCGCATGGACAAATGGGAACAGGTTATCGGAGAAATGAATAAAAAATATCAGCAGGATAAAAATATCGATTGCCTGTATAACCTCACTTTTGCACAGTATGGCTTTATAGTGTATTGCATAATTTCTGAACAACGCGAAAAAGGCGAAGAATTCCTCAATTATGCCGAGAATAACAGTAACCGCCTGCTCAGATACGATTCCGCATGGGCAGAAATATACTCGCTTAAAGCTGCGCTTTATGGCTTTAAAATTGAATTTAACAAGCTCAGAGCAATAAAATACGGTCTGAAAAGCCTTGAATATATGGACAGGGCAATGGCACTCGATCAAAACAATGCGCGTGTGTGGATGGAAAAAGGCAATATTACCTATTACATTCCCGATTTTCTGGGAGGCGGATTACAAAATGCCATCGCATGTCATGTAAAATCCGTATCACTCTTTGAAAAGGAACCCGAATTACTTACTTATAACTGGTTATACCTGCTCGTTCTCACAAATCTCGGACGCTGGTATACCGAAGCTGAAAAATATGAATCAGCCGGGAGGATATATGAAAAAATTCTGCAAATCGAACCCGATTATCTTTGGGTAAAAAATGAATTATACCACGATCTGCAAGATAAAACTTCGGGTAAAAATTATCCCTATTAATAATCAGCTTAAATTTTCATGGTAAGTTATTATATCTTACTTTTATTCCCAAAATTGAGAATATGGGAATTCGTTTAAAAATATTCTTCGGTTTTAGCATCCTGGCCGCGATGCTTCTATTAGCCGGTTTTGTATCTATTCATGAACTGACCAGCATAGGAAAGTCGGTAATTAAAATGCTGGATGATAATTACCAGAGTATCCAGGCTTCCAATACAATGGTTGAAGCTATTGAGCGTGAGGACAGCGGGATATTGTTGCTGCTGATGGGAAACTGGGATGAAGGCAGGAAACACCTGTTTCAATCCGATAGTCTTTTTAATACAGCCCTTACTACTGCAAAAAATAATATTACCATAGACGGTGAGGAAGCCTATGTGAAACG
>CAYUAV010000049.1:0-12647 GCA_964442665.1 uncultured Bacteroidales bacterium | reverse complement strand
TTTGTTCATCTATGGCAAGCCGACCGGCAGTGTCGATTATTACAAGATCTTTCCCGGTTTTTTTAGCCTCCTTAATACCATCCTTCGAAAGCTTAACAGGGTCCTGGGTTCCTTCTTCGGTATATACAGGTACGTCTATTTGTTCGCCGAGTACCTGTAACTGGTTTATAGCGGCCGGCCGGTAAACATCTCCAGCAACAAGCAAAGGGTTCTTTCCTCTTCTACTCTTCAGATAATGGGCCAGTTTGGCAGCAAAAGTAGTCTTACCTGAACCTTGCAATCCTGCAATGAGAACAACCGCCGGATTTCCCTTAACATTAATATCTTCATTGCTGCTTCCCATCAACACGGCCAGCTCATCGTGGACTATCTTAATCATCATCTGACCCGGCTGAACAGCGGTAAGAATTTTCTGACCCAGGGCTTTCTCCTTCACTCCGTCGGTAAACGACTTGGCAATTTTATAGTGAACATCAGCATCGAGTAACGCTCTTCTCACTTCTTTGAGAGTCTCGGCAACATTAATCTCAGTAATACTCCCCTGACCCTTTAGTATTTTAAACGACCGTTCTAATTTTTCGGTTAAATTATCGAACATATCTCCGTCTGTTTTTGCGCTGGCTAAAATAAAGATATTCTGTTAAAATCACATACGTTCGGGTACTTCAATACCTAAAAGCTCCATGCCATTTTTAATAACTTTACCGCATACTTCATTGAGCCTGATCCTGAAATTACGTGTCAGTTGATCTTCCTCTTTCAATATCGGATAATCATGATAAAACTGGTTATACTCTTTTGTAAGATCGTAAATATAATTGGCGATCAAGGCAGGATTAAAATCTTTAGCCGAATCGGTAACAATTTCCGGGTAATCATGTATGAGTTTGATAATTGATTTCTCTTTCTCCTGTATAGAAAGCCGGGATGAAAAGGAGACCGAGGTATCAATTCCCATTTCTTGTGCTTTGCGCATAACAGAACAAATACGCGCATGTGAATACTGAATGAAAGGACCTGTATGGCCGTTAAAATCGATCGATTCCTTCGGATTGAAGGTCATATTTTTCGACGGATCAACCTTTAAAATGAAATACTTTAATGCCCCAAGACCTATAATCCGATAAATTTCTTCTTTTTCCTGTACGGATAAACCTTCTAATTTTCCCAGCTCATCGGCCATTTCACGAGCTGTGGTAATCATCTCATCAATCAGGTCATCTGCATCGACAACAATGCCTTCGCGCGATTTCATTTTTCCCTCGGGAAGTTCTACCATGCCATAGGAAAGATGGTACAGATCTTTCGCCCACGAAAAACCCAGCTTATCAAGAATCAGCGAAAGCACTTTAAAATGATAATTTTGTTCATTGCCTACGACATATATCATTTTATCGAAGTTGTAATCCTGCTGCCGAAGTTGTGCTGTTCCAATATCCTGTGTCATATACACCGAAGTTCCGTCGGAACGCAATAAAACTTTCTCGTCCAGACCATCTTTGGAAAGATCTATCCATACCGATTTATCATCCCGCTGGAAAAATACTCCCCTGTCCAGACCGTTTAACACATTTAACCTTCCGACAGAATAAGTATCCGACTCGTAATAGATCTTGTCGAAACTAACTCCGAGTCTTTCGTATGTTTCGTTGAATCCTCTATATACCCAACCATTCATCATTTCCCACAGATGCCTGATCTCAGGGTCACCTGTTTCCCATTTCCGTAACATGTCCTGCGCCTCAATAATAAGAGGAGCTTTCCTGGCAGCTTCTTCCTGGCTTTCACCTTTAGCAACCAATTCTTTAATTTGTTTCTTGTGTTCCTGGTCAAATTTCACATAGTACTCGCCAACCAGATGATCCCCTTTTTTACCGGAATTTTCAGGAGTTTCGCCGTTCCCCCATTTTTTCCAGGCTAACATGGATTTACAGATATGAATGCCCCGGTCGTTTACAATATTTGTTTTAACAACCTTTTTCCCGTTAGCTTCCAGTATTTTGCATATCGACCATCCGAGAAGATTATTCCGGATATGTCCCAGGTGCAAAGGTTTATTCGTATTCGGCGACGAATACTCGACCATATATAGCTCAGCATCAGGTTTTGAAGATTGTTTACCAAAACAATCCCGTAATGCTTCATTCTTAAGAAATTCGAGATAATAAGATGAACTAACTGAAAGATTCAGAAAACCTTTGATTACTTTGAAACTTGAAATATACTCAAGGTGATCCTTCAGGTAATTGCCCAGGTCTTCAGCTGTTTGTTCCGGAGTTTTTTTAGAAAACCGCAGGAGGGGAAAAACAACCAGTGTGACGTCACCGGTAAATTCGCTTTTTGTTTTCTGGAGCTGAATTAAATCACCTTCAATTTGTACCCCGTAAAGTGCATTAATGCCTTTTGAAGAATGCTCAAGAATAGAATCGTGTAATAACATTATTTGTATAGGTTACTATTCAGGACCGGTATAATCTTCAAATGATTTTAATAAAAGATCATGACCTGAATTAAGCCTACAAAGATAACACTTGAAATCAAATACAACAGGAGATAAACACTAAGATGAAGAATTATTGAATATCGCCGTTAAGAGAGCAGAGATAACCCAGTTTATAAAGATCGAATAAAAAGAGTATGGGTTTTTGGCTCATCAGGTTTTTCCTTAGCCGGTATTCCTGTTTGATATATAGGTATCGAAAAATACCATCCAAACCAAAATCCTTTATTTTCTTATAACATGCCAAAAGGGCTATATCTTTCACCAGTCTTTTTTCATTCCCGTTAATTTTCATAATCCGTTTTAAATTCTTAATGCCTTCGCGGGTTTTCCTGAGAAATTCTTCACTCGATTCAAGGCCTATATGAACGACGGGGTTATCAATATGCTTAATAGTAATATTACATTTCAGCAAATCGTATCCAAATAATGTATCCTCATGTCCATATCCTCTAATTCTCTCATTAAAACGCACCCTATCAATGGCTTCCCTGGTGATCATAAAATTATTGGTCATAAAAGACTTATTGGGCTCATTCTCTCTTTCAGTAACGGGTATCTGTTCGCGTTTTATACCATGAAGCCAATGCAGAAGATACTGGTTGTTTTTCGGTTCGTTTTGAAGATATTTCCTGCCTCCATAAATCACATTTCGATCCCCGAAATACATAATATAATTCTTAAGAAAATCAGGATTATCTATAAAAGAATCACAGTCAAGATAGATTAGATTGTCGAAAACCGCTATGTCAGCAAGTTTATTTCGGATCTTCGAACGTCCCAGATTAACTTCTTCCTCGAAATACTTTACACCAGCAACTTCACGAATGATGCTGTTCAAATCTCTTATTTTCTGATCCGATGCATCATCAATGACAATAATTTCGAAAGGAATCTGAAGTGTTTCTGCCTGGTTGCTTAATGTCTTTACCAGGATTCGTACGTCAAAATTATAGACCGGAATCAGGACTGACAACATGAATTAGGGTATCAAAAAGTTTCGCAAAGTAAAACGCAATATTTTTAATAATATTGTTATTATAGTATTTTTTTTAGTTTACTACGCAAAAATGATAAAACGGTTACTTTTAATTAGCACATTATCAATAGTTTTTGTACAATTTATACATTGTACACCCGATACCATCTTTTTTTTATCTGTCCATTTGAAAAATTACAATGGCCGGAATACTGACCTGGGATATACATATGGCAGAAAAGTACTGTTTAAAGATCAGATAAAACTTGATAATGAAGGAAATGGAGTATATAAAGGTATCGACCATGGAGGCATATATTTTCTGCGGATGCCGGATTCAAGCGCCTTCGAGTTTATGCTAACCCAAAGCGGGTATTACGATATCTTCTATAGCAACGGACGAATTACCATCCGGGGAAATCCGGCAACCGAAGCATACGACCGGTACTCATCATCGGTCAATAACCAACTCCGTCAGATAGATTCACTTAAGAATATTGCAGAGACCAGGGAAACAATTCAGAATAAGGATGTAAGAATGAAAATTAATCACTGCAAAGATTCGATTGAAAGCCTTACCAAAGTGTTAGCAGAAATTTATGAAGGGAGCCTACTAGGAAGCTATGCAAAAGCATTACTTCCCGTAAAAATACCACCAGATTTATTATCTTCAGGATTGCGTGAAACTGATTCATCCGGTATGATCGAAACCCTTTATTTTTATAAACAACATTTTTTTGATAATATCGATTTTAGTGATCCCGCATTAATCTATACTCCTGTCATTGAAGATAAAATAAGCTCCTATCTCGATCATATGGTCAAAAATTCTCCGGATACCTTATGCAAGGCAATTGACAAAATAATCGGGTTGTCCTTCAACCCGGAGGTCAAAGAGTTTGTCACCACGTTGCTGATGCAAAAATTCAGACTTTTGAGACATCATAAACCAGGCGAACAGGCATATATTCACCTGGTACAGGATTATTATCTGTCGGGTGAAACGCCTTGGGTATCCGATCGTGAAAAACAACTGCTGACAGAAGAAATTAAGAAAATGCAGCCTGTATTGGACGGTACAGTAGCACCCGAAATCGAGCTTTCCGATGCAACCGGCCGAAGTTGTTCACTGCAAGCTGTGCAGTCAGAATTAACCATACTGATTTTCTGGGATTTTTCATGTGCGAATTGCAGGCGTATCATGCAGGATTTTATAAATCTGATAAAAAAGTATTACTATATGGATATTCAGGTTTATTCGGTTTATACCGGAACCGATTTGGATATCTGGAAAGCATGGAATTACAAAAAACTTCCTGGCACTTGGATCAATACATACCAGAAACCTGATAATCCTGTAAGCAGTTATTTTAATATCGAATATATTCCCGCAATCTTTATTCTTGATACAAATAAAGTGATCCTTAAAAAAAATATTACCGTTTCCGAACTCGACTCTTATTTATTTCAGCATGCTGAATATTAACCGGTTATTGCTGATCTTTCCTGTCGTCCTTTATAAAAACCGTAAAAATGAAAAGTATAACAGCCGATGCGGCAAAAACAACCAGCAATGAATAGAGCGTATTGAGCATAACCTTTTGCAGATTAATATCAATTACTCCCCAAATGCCTAAAATAGAAATGATTGTGAAAATCAGAATTAAGCCGATAAGGATATAAGATACTGTTCGTTTAATTGTTCCCATAGTTTGATAGTTTTAAGTATGACGAATTTCAGGAATGTTAGTTACAATTACCAGTATTAAAACTCAAATTTTTGAAAAAATTCACCCTCCCGGGGTTTTATCTGAGTTTCGAAATACTGACCCGATATTGGAATACCATTTAAAGAGTATTCTACGCCACCCCAGTTAAACTTCACCATTCTGAACTCTCTCACTTCCGCTCCCCGGATAACGACATACCGGTTTGTAGTAAAAGTTTTTTCTTTATGTATCTCCAGTGTTACTCCTTCGGGATATTCCTTTCTTAATCCGTTCAAATATTTATCCCTTTCGCTGTCGTTGGCAAAATTCAGATCGGCAAGTTTCGATGGTCTTGGTGATGTGGTCTGGTTTGCTGTTGTTGTGGTAGTTGTTACATTTCGGTTCGCTTCCTGCACTGCCAGTATACGTTCAAATTCAGCTATTTTGTTTAAGCGTTCCTGAGGATATTTTTCTGATGGTTTCAGATTTAAAGCTTCTATATACGCTGCTTTAGCAGAAGGATAATCCCGTTGATCGTAAGCTTTGTCTGCCGCTGCAATAACACTATTATACTTTTGTTCAAAAGCAGCCTTCTCCTGTCGTTCCTTTTCAATCTGTGCTAATTGTGCATCGATTTTGGAAATCTGACTTTTCGGGTAGGTTTCGGCCGATTTAAATCCTAAAGCCCGCTCATATGCAGTTTTTGCCTCATCAAGCTTATTCTGATTATATAATTGGTCGGCCTGACTAATTGCAAGATTGTATTGCTGTTCAAGCACTCTCTGGTCGTTCTCACGTTTTGCCTGATCGGCCAATAATCCGTCAATTTTAGTGATTTGCTGCTGGGGATATACTTCAGCCGGTTTCAATGTCAAAGCCTTCTGATAAGCCGCCTTTGCTTCCTGCAATTTTAATAATGCCATGAGATTATCGGCTTCGGTAATCACACTTCTGTATTGTTCAGCGCGTGCTTTCTCATCGGCCAACAGTCTTTCCTGTTCGCGCAGAACTTCGTCAATCCCGGCGATCTTCTGCCGTGGGTAAACCTCTGTCGATTTTAATGCCAGTGCCTGTTGATAGAGTGTTTTAGCCTGTATATAATCTTTTGCAACCAGCAGAGCATCCGCTTTCGAAATTAAATCGGTATACTGTTGTTCAGCGGCTTTGCGTTCATTTTCCAATCTTGTCTTTTCTGCCAACTGTTCATCAATTTTCGATATTTGCTGTTGCGGATAAACTTCATTGGGTTTGAGTCCTGATGCCTTCTGGTACGAAGCCTTAGCTTCTGTTAATCTTGAAAGTTTAAATAAATTGTCTGCCTCCTGAATTGTTCTAGTATATTGTGCATTGCGAAGTTCCTGTTCAGCAGCAAGTTTTTCATTTTCACGTATCAGTGCATCAATTTCTGATATTTTTTGCCGGGCATATGTCGAAGATGGATTCAAAGTAATTGCCTGCTGGTAAGCACTTTTTGCCGCGTTATAATTCTTTGCTGCAAATAAGCCGTCGGCATTTGCTATAACATCGTTATACTGCTTTTCTTTCTGCTGTTCTGCAAGGATCCTGTCAATTTCCTGTATTCTGCCCCGGGGATAAGGTTGGTCGGGGTATAAATTAGCCGCCGATTGATAGGCTTGTCTGGCTTCATTATATTGTTTTGATGCAAAAAGATTATTACCATTTGCCAACAACTGATCGTACTGTTTTCTTTTATCCCGTTCATTGGCCAATCGCTGTTGTTCGGCCGCATATTTACGCTCGGCTTCGGCAAGTTTCGCTGTCGCCTGCAAATCATCCGGTTTCTGAAGTAAGGCTTGCTTGTATGCTGCTATGGCCTGTTCGAACGAGGCAGCTGCCAATAATTCATCACCACTTGTTACCGATTCGGAAAAAGCCTTTTCCCTTGCTTGTTGTTTCTGCGCTGCTGCCGTTTCCTGCAGACTCTTCACCTTGTTGATCTGTTGCCTGGCATAAGCATCGTTCGGATCGAGCTGAATCGCTCTGCGATAAGCCGCTTCAGCACCTTCGTAATTGTTCTGGGCTATCAGAGCATCACCTTCATTAATTGATTCTTCAATTTTTTGCCGTAAGGCAGCCTTCTGAGCCTGGAGATTGGCCGTCTTTTGTTCATCGAGTATCCGATCAATTTCAGCAATTTTTTGTCGAGGGTAACTTTCTTCAGGCTTGAGCATCTGGGCTCTGTTAAAATGTTGCCTTGCTGCTTCGAGATCATTTGCCTGAAATGCACTCTCACCCATAGCAAGCGCCTCAAGATATGCTTTTGCGTTGGCTTGCTGTTGCAATTCATTCTGCTTTTGTTTGGTAATAAGTGGTTCAAGTTCAGATATTTTCTGACGAGGTAACGGAGCGTCCGGTTTTATCAGTAGCGCCTGTTCGTAAAACCCTTTCGATGCTTCATAATTTTTTGATGCATACGCTGTATTAGCCTGAGCTATAAGCTGGTTATAATTATTTTCGGTCTGCAGCTTTTCCCTTTCAGCCTGTTGCCTTGCTGCAATCATCTGATCAATTTCTGCAATCTTGGTCCGTGCATAGCCGTTTTGCGGATTATAGGTTAACGCCTCATTATATTTGGCTTTTGAGGCCTCCAGGTCATTTTCATTGAACAACCTGTCGGCTTGAGCTATTGCAACATTATATCTCCTCTCATTCTGAACACTTTCTCCAACTGCTTTTTCAGCTTCATCTAATTTGCGCTGAGCATTCCTGTCGTTCGGGTAAATGGCTAATGCCTCCTCAAATTTATTCGCTGCGGCTTCATATTCTCCCTCATTAAGCAACCGGTTACCTTCATCCATATTATTACGGAATTTATCAGCCTCGCACTTATCGATGTCGAGTAAAAGTTTATCAATTCTTCCCCTCATATTTCTTACGTATCCTTCGTCAGAGATAAAATCTGATATATTCGCACTGTATTTAATACGGTCAACCGGATCATTTAAGGCTGAGTAATCCACACCTTCACAACCGGGGAAAAGGCTCATTGCAAATTCCATTGTCCATCGTCCTGTCACATCGTTGGGAAGTTCTGTATTAAAGGCTATACTTTTCGGTAGAAATCCAGATTTTTCTATTTGTATCAGATATTCACTATTTATCTCCAACTCAAAACTGAATTCTCCGTTTGACTGAGTATACACCGTGCGTACTGGAGAGCCGTCTTTAATCAGGGTAATTTTGGCATTTGCCAGTGGTTGCATATTAGTTTCAGCGGTTCCGATAATCTCAAGCATTGATTGCTGTGCAAAACCCGATATTATAGTAAGATTAAAAACAGCTATGAAGAAAATAAGACAGCGTAATGGCTTCATAAAATTTAACTTTTCGGTTAAACTCTGTTTTGTTTATAAAATTTACAATAAAAAAACCAAAGAATTTCATTATAGCTTAACAAACTTTCTTACAGTGGTTTTATTATCATATTGAATTTTAATAATAAAGATCCCCTGTCTTACAATGTTGTGGGTCTGGAATTGAAAATTAGGTTCGGGCTGTATAACTTCCTCTCTGTAGATCACATTCCCCAGCAAATCGTATACCGTAATATATACATTGCCTTCTGGTTTGTTCTTTAACAATATCTGAAGAATATCGTACGTAGGATTTGGGTAAAGTGTTACCTCATCAAAGGGAAACTCGTTGAATCCATCATCAGGTATTGGATAGAAATTAAGTGCCAAAGGACTAATCGCTAAACCCGCACTGTAGGATTGAATCCCGTCATTAAGGAGTTCCCATCCATTACCCCGGTTCATGTATGCCGTGTTCTCATCAATATTATCATGAATTACTGTATATAGAGCGAACGTATCGGAAGGTTCAGGGTAATTGATGGAATATCCTACAAAAAAATCTTTGTTGACCAGGATCAGGGTATCCATCCTAATATACGCTTCCTGTTCCGGTGTCAGTTCGAATAAGTATAGTTCTTTTTCAAATACAGTATTTTCGGGAGTGTCCTGTCCTTCCCATATTTTTATAGAGATAACGGAATTGGTATTGCCGGGATAGGCTTTAGCTACCTGCATTTTGAGTGCATATATGTATTTTGACCCGTTCCGGTAGAAGTGTTCGGCATATAAAACTGAATGCAATGAATTATGACCTGAAATATAGCCCCACCCATTTTCAAAAGTGAGATTTTCCAGGATGTCTCCCGGCTGAATATTTGTAATTGTTTCTGATAATGCCTTATAAGGCTCCAGATTATTTAAAATTTCGATACCTGTATTTTCAGGATCTAGCCAGATTTTGAGCTGCTCTTCCTCATCCGGATATGAATCCCATTCTTCGCTGAATTTCTGATAATAATCGAAAATAGGTTCGGTACATTCAAGTCCTCCGCCGGATAGTGTACCAACAAGATGGTTATTTTGATCGAACAGAGGGCCTCCCGATGAGCCGGCTTCAGTCGTGCCAATTTCATAGTCGGGTATTAGCCAGAAGGTACCCGGATCGAAATAGGCAAAAGTACCCTCCTGCACCCTATCGGAATCATTGGCAAATTTCTTTACATCTCCCTGTGGATGATGAATTATATAGGAGTAATCGAAATCATCACCGGAAGCATTCCAGCCGGAATACACCGGGTAATAATCGACAGGTGGCCGCTTACTAAGTTCTACCAGTGAAAAATCCAATGTCTCTGTCCTGCTTCTTAAAAAAGTTCCTGATATGGATTTTAATTCTCCGTCGGGTCCATCACAATAAGGACTTTCATAATTAAAATATACGACAGTATGATGTGCTGCATACATATCAGTTATGCAATGACCGGCGGTCAGAATATAGGGTGTACCGTCTTCACTGGTATTATTCAGCAGGGTCCCGGTGCATCTTACCCTTCCATCGGTACGCTCTATTATCAGCCGGCAGGCTGAATATTTCTGTCGCTGAATATCAGGTTCGGATATGCAGTTTATATCAACATGACATTCGGCTGACCTGCCATACCATTCATCTTCAGTGTCTTTTTCATTACTTTCTTCTTTAAATCCAACACTTATTGTTGCGATACTAAATTGACCGAAATCCTTTATGTCAGAGCTGACCTGCATTTCGATAATAATGCTGTCGCCGGGGATTGAACCTGCCGAAAGCAAGTGGGTTGGTTTGTTATTCCTGAAAGTGAATGCACCTGATTTGTGATCTCCTTTAGGGGTATAAACGAAAACTCTGGCTCCCGGGAAAAGAAAAAAAGGATCGAAAGTAACAGCCAGTGATTTTGCCCCATCCGCGCTAATTCCCAGCCTCCAGATTCTCATCCTCGTATTAATCTGATCCCATCTGCCTGCATTTGAGGAATTTATTTCGACACTTACCGTGTGCGCAAAAAAATCAATTTTAAATTCCTCATTATGAGTAACATTATTGTATTGCTTATCATCCGGCTTTGTTGCGGCATCGACAGTATAATATGGTACCCCTTTGCTTTGATCATAGGAGAATCCAAAGGGTTTTCCCGGGTATTCAATTTGCGACAGTGCAGGTATACACCATAATATAACAGCGAATAAGGTAATGAAATGATATCTCAGATAATGTCTATTCATAACATATTCCCGATATGTAATTCGATGCCATAAGTGCAAAGAAAACTTTAAATATTTCGTGAAATTTCGCTGCTGTTTTAGTATTGGCAATTGTTTTCATTTCATATATTGCAACTTAATTATAGTAAAGAAATGCTTTTTCAATATTTAAATATAGTTCAATTCATATTTATCCTTTCTTTTATTTTCCAACCTTTTTCACGGTGTACAGCTTCAGAAAATCTCATGCCGGATCACCCGCACGTCAATAAACCGCTTATTCAAAATACGGTATTATTAAATTTCGACTATTTCTCCGATGCTCAATATAAAGGACTAACAGGAACGTCTCTGAACCAGCCAGTATTGGCCTCAGGAATTACATATTATTCAAGCAAACAATTCGATGGTTCGATACAATCTGTAATTGCATGGAACTCCGATAGTAGCTATTTAAAAGCTGCATATGAATACGATTTTACAGCAGGATATTCGTTTTTGCTTTCCCGGAATTTTACAATAAGGCCATCATACTCACACGTAGAGTATAGCAGGAACAGTAACCTGTTCGCAACTGCATTTTCTGAAATACTCCAGACCGATGTCTACTATTTTTCTGAATACTATCTTGCCGGAGCATCTCTGAGCTATCTGCTGGGTAAAAAAAATATGTTCTTTTTTACCCTGCAAAATGGAGTATTTTTCAATTTTAACAGAGTAGTTGGTAAAAATACCATGTTCAGCATTCAAATTGAGGCTGATGTGAATGTGAATGATAAGAAATATTATAATTCATTTATTTACGATACATGGAATGCCGAAGAATTTACTTTTTGGGTCAATGACCAATATCCTGAATATTCTCAACAGATTATTAATGATATCAGATTGTATGGCTTACCTTTTGCAAAAAACCGCTTAGTAAACAATCTGGAAAGCGATAATCAGCATATTTTCGAACCTTCATATGGAGTCACTTCCATTCAGATCTTAGCTCCGGTTATGTTTATGCTTTCCCGATATACTTTATCAGTAACACCCATGTTTTCCATACCCTGTTACAGTTCCGATTTTTATTCACAATTTTCCAGTTTTATCATTACAGCAGGTATTTCCATATCATTCAATCCATAAATGCAGCTCTGAAGCTCTTTTCAAAGATCAATTTATTATAAGACTATAAAACTGATTGATAACACTTTACAACAATTATTTATCCGTTACGCAACTTTTTTTGTGTTACCCGCATCTTTACTCTGAAATGTCGGTTAAAACCAAAAATCCGCTTTGGCATTCAATTTGTATTGATGAAACGTAACTAAAGATCAAAACCATGAAAAATTTTATAAACAGACCGGAATCCGATGTATCTGTTGCAAACCATCATGATGTTGAGATATATTCCAAATACCTATATAACAATACTTTCAGAGGATTTTATTACGATGCCGAAGATACAAGTTATGGGATCGTATTGAGTTTTATAAACGATCAAACCGATTCCCTCAACCTTTTTGCACAGGAATCGAAATCGGGAACAATAATTACCGAATATAAGATCCACTCCGAGAATTTCCATATTGAGCAAAAAGCCTACGATAAGGTGCTGATTTTGGCAAAATCTTATGAAAAAGAGATATTGATTCCGGAAAAAGGAATGCTGGAAATACCCAAAGTGGTTGAATTTACTTTACAGATACTTACCCGTAATTCGATATACCTGCGATTTTTAAACCATGAATTATTTACACCGCCAATAAGTTCATTTCAGGGGGGATTGGTATTATCCAGGGATCATCATTATTCCCGCAATAGTAAATCCAGACTAAAAGTTGAAGCCGGAGAATGGTTTTAATATACGATCTTGTTGATTTCTATAATTAGCCAGGACTAATCATGTTTAA
>CAYUAV010000048.1:0-12700 GCA_964442665.1 uncultured Bacteroidales bacterium | reverse complement strand
CATTGTACTCAACACCTTTCCATGCAGGATTCTTGCGCGGTGGTCTTTTGTTTCGTTCACCAATGCCATCACGCCAGTTGTAACCACTTACAAAGTTGCCACCTGGCCAGCGATAGGTAGGGGCGTTCAGTTCTTTCAACAATGCAACCACGTCCATTCGCCATCCATTAACGTTATCTGCTGGCATTAATGAGAGTGTCCCTATTTTTAATGTTCCTTTTCCTTGACTTACAATTTCAATTCTAGCGTTTTCGCTCGATGAGGGCGCTTTGAATTTTAGGGTGTATGTTTGAAATTTTGAGTTTATCTTTTTAATCTCTTGGTTTACACTGCGACCATCATCTGAAATAAGTTTTATTATGAAGTTTGTGTAGTATCGGACCAGATTTTCCAGGGCGGGTTACCTTTATCCCACATTTCTTCCAGACCGTTTTTATCCCTCAGGGTATCCATCGGCATCCAGAAGTCATCATGTTTAAATGCAGCCAGTTTTCCTTCTTTTGATAATCGCTCTAAAGGAGTTCTCTCAAACACGGTTGAATCATTATCTATATAATTAAAAACCTCAGGTTCCAGAACAAAAAATCCACCGTTTATCCAGGCTGAATTTTCACTTTTCGGTTTTTCCCTGAAATTAGCGATCAAATTCTGATCACTTTTTAATGAAAAAGTACCAAATCTGCCGGGTTCCTGGACTGCCATAAGTGTGGCAATTACATGTTGACTTTTATGGAATTCAATTAATTTATTAATATTCACATTGCTGACACCATCGCCATAAGTCATACAACACATTTCATTTCCAATATATTCTTTTACTCTCTTTAATCTTCCGCCAGTCATCGAATTTATACCGGTATCAACTAGTGTAACTTTCCAATTTTCCGATTGGTTATTAAGGATTGACATGGTGTTGTATTTGAGATCGAAAGTAACATCGGATTGATGGAGAAAATAATTGGCGAAATATTCTTTTATGATATAACCCTTATAACCCAGGCAGATAATAAAATCGTTAATATTATAATGCGAATATATTTTCATGATATGCCATAAGATCGGTTTATTACCGATCTCAACCATAGGTTTTGGCCTAACACCGCTTTCTTCACTGATACGGGTACCATAGCCTCCTGCCAGTATTACTGCTTTCATCTTTAAAGTTAATTTCAATAATATTTTGTGTAAATTTTCGGGTCAAAACTACATAAATGTCAGTCATAATTCCAATTTAGAAACCTTATTTTTATCAGTGTACCGATTCGATAGATGAATATCGCCGCTCGCTTAATAAGATTAATTTTTACAAAGATGGTCTTCAGTTGAAGACTAATAAAAACCCATATGTGCAATATCTGATAAACTGTGAGCGCATATCATAATGGATTTATCAGTTATGCCCTTTTATTAGATTCTATGAAGTTACTATTAAAAATTAAATCCCTTGTTTTATTTCACCCCGTGCATCAGCTTATTCAGGGGTTTCGATATAAGCAGCAGGAATATACCGATGCCTACAGCCGTGAGACCTGTTTTTGTATATACATCGAGGTATATATGATAGGATTCCGAGGGTGGTGGAAGAACTCCTCCTTCATTACCGGCACCGGTTAGTTTTGCAAGCACTGCTGCAAGATAATTAGCAGCGGACCATGACAGGAACCAGGCTCCCATCATTGTTCCGGCCATTTCCCTGGGGGCGAGTTTAGTCACCATCGATAAGCCAATAGGAGAGATAAACAATTCGCCCGTTGTATGAAACAGGTAAAGCAGGACAATTGTAATCAGGGGCATAAGATAGTCGTGAGCAAACAGGTTTCCCAGCTGTACCATCAGAAAGCCCAGTCCCAGTTGCATTATGGCGAAACCGAATTTCATGGGTATATTGGGATTCAGTTTTATTTTATCGAGGAAAATCCACATGGATGAAAAAATTGAACCGAAAACCAGTATGAAAAAGGGATTGAAAAACTGTGTTGTAGGAGCTCCCATCTGCCATCCCATGATATTCCTGTTGATATTCTGATGGGCAAAAACAGTGAGTGATGTACCCGCCTGTTCAAAACAAGCCCAGAAAACTACATTAAAGCATAACAAAATAATAAAGACAATCATTCTGTGAAGGAGGATCTTGCCTCCTTTTACACCGGCTGAAAGAAGGGTATAAATCACATAGGCAGCGGTTAGCGCCAGTAAAATGCCCACAACTTCATAGTATAGAATTAATAAATAGATAACCGGTACAGCCAGAACTGAAGCAATCATCACCAGATGCAGCTGTGTGATTGGTCCCAGTAATTTTTTATGGAGTTTCTCAGGATGTGGCGGTTTGATCTTATCGGCAAATATTTTATTCCCGGTAGTAAATATTGTTGCTCCTGCCAGCATGCCTATTCCTGCCAGTGCGAATCCGTATTCATACCCGAATTTGCTACCTACCTCGGCAACCACAGTGGTGGCCAGCAGAGCCCCGATATTAATACCTATATAAAATATGGTAAAACCTGAATCACGACGTGGATCATTTTCTCCGTAAAGTTGCCCGACTATCGTTGAAACATTAGCTTTAAAATAGCCATTTCCGATAATAATAGCCCCCATACCCATAAACAGCCAGTGGTCGGTACCTCCAAGGATAAGAAATTCACCTAATGCCATCAGCAGACCACCTATGATCACGGCATATTTGTATCCGAGAATTTTATCGGCTATCCGGCCTCCCAGCACAGGCCCGGCATATACCAGTGCAGTATAAGCGCCATAGATGGCAAAAGCTTCTTTTTCCCCTTTAAGTAATGTTTCGATGAGGTAAAGCGTAAGAAGTCCTCGCATTCCGTAATAGCAAAACCGTTCCCACATTTCTGAGAAGAAAAGAACTGCCAGTCCTTTGGGGTGTTTTCCGAATAAAGCCATAACTTTTAGTTTACCAGGTTAAATTAACTTTTATGATATTTGTTATTGTATATTTATTCAAGTGAAACAAATATATGAGAATTTTTAGATAAGAATAAAATAATTGCATTTTGGCCTTTATTTTTGTATCACCGAACCTGAATTATGAAGTTATTTACAACCGATAAGATCCGACAGGCCGATGCCTACACTATTAAAAATGAACCGATAGCATCAGTCGACCTGATGGAGCGTGCGGCCCTTCAACTCAATAAATGGATAACAAGCAGGTTTAAATCGACAGATCCTTTTAAGATTTTTATCGGACCCGGTAATAACGGGGGTGATGCCTGGGCCCTGGCACGGTTATTATGGATAGCAGGTTTTCAGAATATTTCAGTATTTCTGTTACACATAAGCAATAAATTATCACCCGATTCGGAAATTAACCGCAGGCGTTTGCAGGATCTCACACCGGATATTATATCCCTGGTTAGTTCCACGAATGATATACCTAAAATAGCAAAGGATGATGTAATCATCGACGGATTATTCGGTTCAGGGCTTTCACGTCCGCTCGAAGGTCTGGCAGCCCAGATGGTTAACTATTTGAATAAATCTGTTTCGCGGGTTGTAATAGCTATCGATATTCCCAGTGGTTTGTTCGGTGAGGATAACAGTAAAAATATTGAAGAAAATATTTTACATGCCGATATAACATTAACATTTCAGTTTCCCAAACTCTCATTTTTCTTTGCCGAACATGAAAAATTCGTCGGGGAATGGATTGTTTTACCCATTGGATTACATCCCGGGTTTATTCAAAATGAAGAAACCATTTACCACTATGCCGTTCAGGAAGATATCAGTACGTTGTTACGAAAACGGACTACATTTTCGCACAAAGGCACTTACGGGCACGGACTTTTAATTGCAGGAAGTTTTGGTATGATGGGCGCAGCAGTATTAGCTGCCCGTGCGGCAATCAGAGGGGGATTGGGGTTATTAACGACTCATATTCCGCGGTCAGTTGTTGAAATTATGCAGATTTCGGTTCCGGAATCGCTCATCAGCATTGATGATTCGGACATGATTTTTACGGAATCCCCTGTTCCCGATAAATTTTCAGCAGTTGCCATTGGTCCGGGACTGAACCAGAAATCAAATTCCAAAAAAGGACTTATTAAGCTATTGGGTGACGTAAAAGTGCCCCTGATCATCGATGCCGATGGATTGAATTTGCTCTCAACATTAGATAACTGGAAGGAATATTTACCCAAAAATACAATTCTGACGCCTCATCCGAAGGAATACGAGCGTCTTTTCGGGAGCAACAGCAATAGTTATTTCCGGCTTAAACAACAAATCAGCATGTCGGTTGAACATCAGTGTGTAATTGTGCTGAAAGGCGCTTATACCTGTATTTCATCACCCGATGGAAATGTATGGTTCAATACAACGGGTAACCCGGGAATGGCAAAAGGTGGGAGTGGCGATATACTCACCGGCTTGCTATTAGGATTACTGGCTCAGGGGTATTCTCCTGCCGAAGCATCAAGGCTGGGCGTGTTTGTTCACGGCATGGCAGGCGATATGGCATCTCAGCAAATGGGAGAATACGGATTAATTCCTTCCGATATTGCAGACAATATCGGAAAGGCTTTTTGCGTACTTGAAAAAATCACTAATCAAAATCTATGAAAAGAATACGATCTTTCGGTATAATTGGTTTGCTGATTGCCTGCAGCTCACCGGGAAAAATTATTGTTACCAATATTCACGATCTTGCATCGCATCAACCTGAGAGCTATATATATTCCATTCCCCGGACACGTCTGGCTTTAAGTGTAACTGCTATCCGCCACCATACGGTTCCCGGTCCGTATAGCGAATTTGCAGAAGAACTTTTAGGAATAACTGGTGCTCCGACATTATCCAAAACCGAGTGGGAAATTACTTATGTTGATATTAAACCACTTAATGAGCCGGACCCGGAATACTATTATTCCATCCGTTCGGACAATTCGGAGTTTGTAACGGACAAATTGCTGGAATTATCATCAGTAGGATTGGTACTGAAACCTGATGAGTTCAATCCTTTTCTGAATTTCTCAGCAAGTTATGATGATTTGCCGGAACCGGTTCATTTCACCGATTTATCGGTTAAACGAAATATAGAAGAGATATCTTCAAACCAGGGAAACAATAAGAAAAATGTTTTCGTACCGGTTGATCTGCCGGTTGTGAGACAGAAAGAAAAGATTAAAACGGAAGAACAAAAAGCGAGGGAAGCTGCTAATTTTATTATTAAGATCAGGAAGCGACAATTTAAATTACTGGCAGGTCAGTATGAAGTTTTTCCGGAAGGCCAGGCACTTGAAACAAGCGTTCGTGAATTGAATGCACTGGAAGATGAATACCTTTCGTTATTTATAGGGAAAACATATTCCGATACGATAACACGGACCTATTTTTACATTCCGCAAAGCGGGCAGGAAATTGAACGTAATGTCTTTTGCCGGTTCTCCGATGAAACGGGATTTTATGAAGCAACAAGTGCCAGTGGCCGCCCTCTTGTTCTTGAGTTAAAAAATATGGATTTTACCGACGGATTAAAGCATCTCCAACTACCCCATGCGGGCCCAAGCTATGAAAATATGATTCTTTTCAGGGTACCTGATAACGCTTCGGTGAAGATCTTTTACGGCAGTACTACAATACTCGAAGCCGAAATGAAAATATGGCAATATGGCTCTTTTGTGCCATATGAGATACATGAGAAATGACACTTACAACAAACAGGATATTTAGCAGGGGCTTTCTTCGAATCATGGTATGTCTTTTTTCGACCGTTTTATTTTGCGGGGCTTGTGAGAAAATAAAATATACGCAGTACTCTTTTACATCATTAGAATTTCCAATTGAGAATCCTGATGATATAGAAAGAATAGCAGGTTATGGAATTCCCAACTGGAGCGGTACAGAGCCTCATAATGGAATTGATCTGATAATCTATGAACATCTCAGCAGTACAACAATTATATCACCTGTGAAAGGAACAATCCGGGAAATTAAAGTATCGGAAAATGCTTTTTCAAATCCTTTTGGCCAGTTAATCCTTTCCGTTGAAATTTATGTTAACAGTCATTATACTGTATTTCTGGTCGTTGAACCAGGAACTGCCGATTCTGAAACAAAATCTAACCAGATAGATGCACTTCAGGTTGAAGAGGATCAGATCGTTGAACAGGAGGAAGTTATTGGTGAATTGCTCGTAGGGGAATTGGGATATCCACACCTGCATTTTATGATGTATAAGGATGATGAATGTGTCTGTGCTTATTCCTATGCATCATCCGCTGCGAAACAGATATTTGATGAGATTCTTGTATCCAGGGAAAATAACTCATTGTACAATGAGAGTATTTGTGGAAAATAGAAATCTTTGAAAGACGACAGATCAAAAAAGAGCACCTGGCTTGGGAGGAGGGAAAAATTACCGAACCTCTTTTGAGAGATGCGGACAAATGAAATTTAGCAGACTGTAATTACTTTAAACCGGACAACCATAGTTTCTTCAGGGCAAGGAAGGATATTCAATTCCCGCTGCGTAACTTCCGGAAAATATTCCACACAAAGAAGTATTACTCAGGATGTATGGTTTTTCTTAAGGATAATTGTAATTTGTTTATTGTTATATAAGATAAGGTACGATGTAACAATTTTAAGTGTATTAATCTATAGCATAAAAACTTATAATGGATGAAAATACTAATCCTTTCATTTCTTTTATTCCTGATGGCAGGTTTTTTGGCATATTGCCGGACATTGACTGTTCAAAATCCTATGCCTGACGATGAAGTTGTTAATGGTTACTATGGATAGGATCAGGGCTATCGATAGTGTGAATTTTCGGTTTCCCTTTTCAATTAGTTACGATGATCAGGGAATGTCAGATATTGAAACTGCCGAAGTAAAATTCGCTTTTCTTCGCGACAGCATTTTACCTGTGACGAAATCTTTCCTGACCTATGAAGATAAACCGGTCATATTTATCTGGAACTATGAACTGCCATATCCTTACCTGAGTGCTGATGATTATAACACTGCGCTGGACAATGTTTTTTCTGACAACAAGCCCAAAGTCCTGTGGAACCAGATTGATGCACCGGAAATTGCAGATTCGTATTATCCATGGGTCGAAGGATGGGCAGCTGATGGATCGAACTGGGGGAAGAATTATCTCGATTGGTTTTATTTAACCATTTCAATTATTCCCGGTTTTGATTTTGCTACAGGCGGTGTTTGGGCAGGATTTGACGACAGGGAGTGCAGTTGGGGAGGAGGCCGTTGGATCGACAGAAGAAACGGAGTTATATACGATTCAACCTGGTTGTTTGCCAATAGTTACTCAGGTCTCCTGCCTTTGAAATGGGTTTATATTGAAACATGGAACGACTGGAACGAGGGCACTGAAATAGAGCCCAGTGTGGAAGACGGTTATTACTATCTAGAGTCTACTGTCCGTAATATCAATAATTTCAAGGGAACGAGCCTTATTGCAGATACCTGTCTGTATTCAGCTGCCAGCAAAATTTATTCAGCCGGTAACATGATCGAATCAGGACAAAACCGTGATTCAGCATGTTATTATCCGGTACCTCAAAGGGCCATAAAATACTTCCTGCTCAGGAACTGTGAGGAAGCCGGTGAACGTGCCGATAGTATTCTTAACAACAGTCTTTTGAATTGTTATATTACTTCAGTATCTACCAACGAAAAAGATATCGGGGCGTTCCCAAATCCGGTAAACGATCGTTTGTATATACATGTACCTGATAACACAGATGCTTCAGTCTTTATAATTAGTTTAGAAGGTATAGTTATTAAACAATTCAAACTTACGGACCGGATAAAAAATATCAGCGTTAAGGGTATACCCCGGGGTAACTATATTCTCAGACTTATGTTAAAAGAAGGTTCGTTTGAGAAAATAATTACTATTCAGTGAATATAAGTGAGTTGCATCCCTTTTATTTTCATGAGACTGTAAACCATTTCAGAATAGTAATGAGATTTGATATCAAGGTTAACTGGCTGTAAAAGTTCTTCTATACAAAATAATAGGATAATTTTTAATGACTGTCTTTTAAAAGTAGAGAAAGTCTTATTACCTACCGGGGGGCTAATGTCTTCTCCGTTAACACCGGATCGGTCAGGATCTGTTTCCCGGCTTTATAGAATACCCAGGCACTGATAGTCATAAGAATATGGCTGATATCGAAATGGGTAAACCATTTGCAGATTCCCCATTTATTCATAAAAATTAGAGCCGATAGTGCTGCGAAACCCACCGCAAGGAGGAATATTTTGCTTCCTTTTGTTTTTTCTCGGGAATAAACATAAATATTAAAGCTGGTGACAACTACCAGCAAACCATAAGCTGCATGTATTTGTACAAAAAAGAAGTTCAGTGTTACAAAAGTAATAGTTACAAATGTGAGGAATTCAAAAATGTTAAGCCATGAGAAAAATTTTCCGATTTTTAAATTTATGATTGGACGCGCATACTCTATCGAGGCTCTTTCGATAAGCATAATGGAGAACATACTTATAAGCCATGCAGGCAGTTTCCAGGGTGAGACCTCCATGGTAATATCTATATTTTTTTCAAATACATATAAAAAGCCATGGCCCAGCAGTCCTCCTATTCCCGTAGCAATCGACATAGTCAGAAAGTAATATTTAAGATACATATGCACCTTATTTTCTGATTCGAGCCTGCTGAGTTTTACAAACGCATAAAAGCAAACGGCTGAAACCAAAAGATCGGTAATCATGGTAACTGGTTCATCGATTCGCAAACCGTGAATATAAATGGAAGGTTGTTGATATACCATACGGAATACGTTATTTCAAGTTATAACAATGATTATTAGTATGTTATACGGGATCAGGTTGCGAACTGATTTACCTCAATTGTAAATCCGGCTTGGTTTTGTATACTCTTTCTATTAAAAGAAGTTCCGCCAAAATTATACAAAAACACAAGAATAAATAAATAATCACCATCTATAAAGTATTGTTCCTGCGTATGTTTATAATTAAGCGGTGTTTCTTAGTATAATATTTTATAACTTAAACTTAATTAGATTCTATGCAGTAGCGTTTTGACAGAGATACTAAAAAATCATTTTCTCAAATTTTCAAAATGGAACTATGAAAAATAATTGTGCATCAAAAACTTAATACACCGAATATGAAGATTAAAAATTGCTTAAGAGCCCTGTTTTTCCTGATCTGTATTGCCGGATTATTTATATTACCCGGTGGCTGCGATTCGGAGACTGAGGAGCAACAACATTATCCTGATGTTACCCGTGAAGAAAGTCTTCCCGGCGATATTGCAAAAAGAACTCCGGAAACCGATTTGTATCCGCCTATCCTTTACTCCGATGAATGGGAAGATCCTGTGCCTGTTGGGCCACCCATTAATACCTCCGGTGCCGAAGACTCTCCATTTATTCCAGCCGACAGGGATGAGCTTTACTTTTTCTTTACTCCCGATGTTCGTATTCCGGCTGAACAACAGGTTTTTGATAGTGTAACAGGCATTTACATGGCAGAATACAGCAATAACACTTTTTCCGAACCCGTCAGAGTATGGCTCCAGGATCCGGGAAAATTAGCACTCGACGGGGCGGAATTTGTAGAAGGGAACACTATGTTATTTGTAACCGCAAGAGAGGGCTATACAGGTTTGCATTGGTTTAGTGCCGAGTTTGTCGACGGGAAATGGGCTAACTGGCAGAATGCCGATTTTAATGCCGATTTTGAAGTGGGTGAACTTCATATACATGGTAACGAACTGTTCTATCATTCCTATCATGCCGGAGGAGAGGGTCAACTCGATATATGGAAACTGACTTTGGTAAGTGGCCAATGGCAAAATCCCATAAACGTTGAAGCTGTAAATTCAACAGGTGATGAAGGGTGGCCCTATGTGACACCCGATGGAAATGAATTATGGTTTACACGTACGTATTTGGGAACACCCGGAATATACAGGTCAGTTAAAGAAGCCGGTGAGTGGCAGGAACCCGAGTTGATTATCTCACAATTTGCCGGCGAGCCCACACTCGATAAATTCGGGAATGTTTTCTTTGTTCATCATTATTATGAAGAGGGAGTCATGATTGAAGCCGATATCTATGTGGCTCACAGGAAATAAAAAGCTTAATTTTTCAGGATAGTCTGATTCCTCAATAACGATAAATTGTGGGGAAATCAGGTGTGAATTACTATTTAATTTGAAGCGAATGGGGATTTATAGCCGTTCTTCCATTCTTCCCATGGAGTCGTTTTATAATAATCTCCTCCGATAAATTTAATTATTTCGTCGAAAGGTTCAGGTTTTACATAACCCTTCTGTACGTGAATGATCTGAACTTTTTCGTCCAGGAAAACTATAGAGGGATAACTCATCTGGTTATTGAGTAATGCTGCTGCAAGCTCATGATAGCCCCTGGCTCCCTGGGCAACAAATTTAAAGGTCACTTCATTAAAATGAATATCTTCTTTTTGTTCGGCGTTCAATTTTACGGGATAATACTTCTGGTTCAGATAACCACTAACTATGCTGTCATTAAAAGTATTCTTATCCATTACTTTACACCATCCGCACCAGTCTGTATATACATCAACCATTATTTTTCTGGGCTCTTTTTTATTAAGCTCTACGGCTTCTTCAAAAGTATACCATTTCACATGTTGGGCCTCAACCGTAAGCGAGATTAATAAAAATCCTACTACAATTATTTTTCTCATCTTCATGTTATAATTGAAGCTTTATCATCTGACAAAACGCAAAGTAACAAATTTTTGTTTCATAAATGTGTTAATACCCTGTTAAACTATGTAAATTCGTTATCATTTAAAGAATGAGTATGTCAAATAAAATTATTGATCTGGTACCGGATAAAATCTGGAAACATTTTTATGACCTGACACGCATTCCACGTCCTTCAGGACATGAAAAGCAGGTTATAAATCATTTAAAAAAATTTGCAGATCAACAGGATCTGGAGAGTAAAATTGATGCAACAGGCAATTTGATCATCCGGAAGAAACCTTTCCCGGGAAGGGAAAAGATAAAGCCGGTTATACTTCAGGCACATGTTGATATGGTTCCTCAGAAAAATTCAAATAAAGTACACGATTTTCTTACTGATCCGATCGAAACAATTGTTGATGGAGAATGGGTGAGGGCAAACCAGACAACACTTGGAGCCGATAATGGAATTGGGATTGCAGCTATACTTTCAGTGCTGGAATCTGACAATATTCAGCATGGTCCGCTTGAAGCTTTATTCACAATCAGCGAGGAAACAGGTATGGATGGTGCGTTCGGGCTTAATGAGGACGATCTGAAAGGTAATATATTGTTAAATCTGGATTCGGAAGATGAGGGAGAACTTTTCATCGGTTGTGCTGGCGGAATTGATGTGAATATTAACTGGAATTACGAACCTGCTGATTTTAAAGCTGTAGCATGCTATAAAATCGCTTTATCAGGTTTGAAGGGAGGACATTCAGGGATCGATATCAACCTGGGTCGGGCCAATGCAAACAGGGTCATGGTAAAAATGCTGGACGATCTGTCAAAACAAATTCCATTTTGCCTGGTGAGTTTTTCAGGAGGAAATCTGCGAAATGCCATTCCACGCGAATCGGAAGCCGTTATAGGATTGGATGACGATGACCTGTCGAAACTTAATTCATTTATTGATACTGTTGTAAATAATCTTAAAATTCAGTTTAAAGGAGTTGAAGATAATATTTCACTCAGGGTTGAACCGGTTAAATCCTGCATATCTTGCATGGATTCTGACGATCGGCAGAAATTTATTAATTTGATACTTAAATGTCCCGATGGAGTAATAGCTATGTCGGAAAGCATTCCGGGCGTTGTACAAACTTCAAACAATATTGCTGTCATAAAAGCTGAACAAGGCAAAATAGAGGTTAAAACACTTTTACGTAGTTCTTTTGACAAGGAAAAAATGGAAATGGCTGAAAAGATCGGATCTATTTTTACACAGGAGGGAGCAAAAGTTGAAATAACCAATGGATACCCGGGGTGGTTACCCGACCGGAATTCAGAAATATTGCGTTTTGCCAGGGAAACGTATTTGAAGGAATTTGCTGCTGAACCCAGGATTAAAGTTATTCATGCCGGTCTGGAATGTGGCATAATAGGAGCGAAGATTTCCGGATTGGATATGATATCCTTTGGTCCGACGATCAGTCACCCTCATTCTCCCGACGAAAAGGTCTATATCGGATCGGTAAAAAAATTCTGGCAATTTTTAAAAGCACTTCTCGAGTCTGTTGAATAAGGAATACTAGCTTATTATAAATCCCGGTTTGTAGTTCATTTATGTTTACCGGGAGTCTCAGGATCAGGATTTCTCCCTGTGAAGCGAAGCATCGATTACTTCGGTCATTTTAGAAATATCCATCTTTATTCCCAGGAATTGTTGCACTTTTTCGGCAATCTCTCCGGGTTTTTCAATGGCGTCGATATGGTTTATATATAAAACCGATGCATTATGGTTTGATTTAAGCCAGCTGTTAGCATTCAGAAGCTGATTTTTAAAGATCATTTCTAACCGGGCCGGATACGTATCTTCTTTATGTTTTCCCTGCCTGACAAGCATTTTGTGTTGTGAACGCACTACTTCTGACAGATCACGAAGCATAAATATCACCTTGTAGTTATACTTTGCAGGCAGATGAGGAAGAAGAT
>CAYUAV010000047.1:0-12710 GCA_964442665.1 uncultured Bacteroidales bacterium | reverse complement strand
GTAAAAACCACAGCGCTATGATCCAGAATATTTATTCGTTGTTTCCTGAATTCTTTGGTTTCAACAGGTTCAACATGAATAAATGGTCTGAATTCAATTTTTACGTTATTTTTTTCTGCGATTTCGAAATAGGGATTTTTATCGCTTTGGGGCTCTGGTTGAGATACGAGAATTTTTTTAATCTTCATGTTTGCGATTCTCCTTGTATAACTTCTTCTATCTCAAGTATATAACTAACTTCGAACCTATTACCCAGGGTAAAAGTTCGAGCGTACAAAGGTACAAAAATGCATAAAATAACAAAATACCATTACGTAATATTATCTGAAAACCCCGAATCAGTTTAAAAACAGAGGCCAGTAAAAATAACCCTAACCCTGTATAGATCAGTATCTTTGAAATACTCTGTGATGTGTAAATTGCTGCAAATACCAACGGCAATAATAGTAGTCCAATATTTTTATTGATTAAATAACTACTATGTATTTGCTGACTAATAGCCGATTTCCACTCAAAGATAAATGCAACCAAATAATATAGTATAAGACGTACCAATAATATACTGCTTACTATGCTTAATATAATCAGGTAGTTTATAACCGGTTCATCAGAAAAACTTACATTAAAAATGTTCATTAATAACAATAGAAATAAACTGAAAATCAGCAGGAAATTTATATTCAGCATAAAGAATGCTCGGCGTACAAGAATATTTTTCTCCCGCAATAACTTATCAGCCAGCTGAAAATTTATCATGGTATTAATAACCTGATCCACAAATTTCCGGTAATATGATTTTAATCCGATTAGTAAAACAATACTGATTAGTGCTATGAAAAGTGTCCAGTTTAATTGTGAACGTATATAAATATGCGGATAAAATTTTATCCCGCCTCCGGATTCGACTGATGTTTTTAAATTTTGCCAAATCGATTGCGGAGCATATTGAAATTTCTTATCGTATGAGGCAGTATAGTTAAAAATTTTTGTGTTTTCAGGTACTTTCTGCTCATGCCCGGATACAGAATTTATTTGTTCTTTTTCAGAAGTATCTGTATTTTTTTTACTTTCTGCCAGTCTTATATTTACTTCATATTTGACTGGTTTTTTAATACTTTGCCCACTATCCGCTTTAACCAAAGTTACGACAGATTTTTTTGCTGTATCAAGGGATGATGACTGCAAAACTTGTTTTTCAATAACCTCCGGAGCAGTTGAATCGACTTCCGCAGTATTACCCGGAGAGTTTACCAGGGTAAGTGAATCCTGAAATACGATATGGCTACCCATCATCTCTGTCATAGTAATGAAATACTTAGATAGTTGGCAAAATTAATGAATTGCTGTTCGATTTATTGTCTTTGATGATAAGAAATAAGAACAACCGGTAATTTTATCAGTGCAGCTTTTTATTCGACTGATGTCGCTGTATATCTCTGTTGGTTTTTTTCTTCAGGTTCGCCTCTAATGCTTTTTCCAGGTCAACTCCTGTCTGATTTGCCAGGCAAATGAGTACAAACAGGACATCGGCCATTTCGTCGGCGAGTTTCAAGGTGTTTTCTGATGGTTTGGCAGATTGTTCACCATATACCCGGGCAATAATTCTTGCAAGCTCTCCAATCTCTTCTGTCAGAAGAGCCATATTAGTGAGCTCATTATAGTAACGAACGCCGTACTCTTTTATCCAGAAGTCAACTGCTTCCTGTGCTTTACGTATAGTCATTTATTCTTTGTTTTTTGTATCTATTAAAATGGTAACTGGTCCGTCATTCACCAGTGTTATGTTCATCATTGCCCCGAATTTCCCGCTCTGGACTATAATGTCGCAATCCTTTTCAAGTTGACAAATGAAATTTTCATAGATAGGCATGGCTACTTCAGGTTTCGCCGCACGAATGTAGGAAGGCCTGTTCCCCTTTTTTGTGCTTGCATGCAGCGTAAACTGGCTCACCACAAGTAATTCTCCTTTAATATCATGTATTGAAAGATTCATCATCCCCGCATGATCATTGAAAATTCGTAATCGAGAAATTTTACCGCTTAACCAGGTTGTATCATCCTGGTTATCGGAATCTTCTATACCGAGTAAAATAAGTATGCCGGCTCCTATTTTTGAATGAATCCGGCCATCAATCTCAACCGAGGCATTTTTTACTCTTTGTAAAACTGCACGCATATAAGCAATATTCAATCCGGTTCAACCCGGGCAATGTAATACATTGAAAACGAAATTAGACAAAATCGATCACTAGAATGATGTTGTTTTATCTCTAAGGTATAAATTTGATCATTTTATCGGAGAGAAAATCTCTATCTAATTTATATAAATAGCTCATTATTTGTTAAAAAGATTTAAGGAAATAGGATCAAGAATGTTTTTAACCTAATTTTGTTTGCTTATTAATCAAAATCATGAAAAATATTATTAATACGATGCGCCAAAAACGAAAGGTAGTATGGATATTAGTGGGTATCTGTGTTTTCTCAGTTGCCTTTTTTGGATTTAATGACAAGGATTTCAAGATAGCTAAGAACCTCGATATTTTTGTGACGCTTTTCCGTGAAGTTGATCTGTACTATGTTGATGAAAAAGATCCGGAAGATTTGATTGATGCGAGTATTTCAGGTATGCTCGAATCCCTAGACCCCTATACAACGTTTATTCCGGAAAAAGATATTGATGAATACCGCTTTATGACCACAGGACAGTATGGTGGAATTGGAGCCCTGATACGAAAAGGAGGAAATTACACTCTTATTTCCGAACCCTATGAAGGTTTTCCGGCGCAAAAAGCAGGATTGCAGGCAGGGGATACTCTTTTGGAAATTAACGGAATATCGATTAAAGGTAAGTCTGTGAGTGATGTTAGTGATTTGCTTAAGGGGGACCCGAATACTGAGCTTAAAATTAAGCTGAAACGTGATGACCAGCCTGCTTTTGAGAAAATTTTTATGCGTGAAAAAATTACAATCAAAAATGTTCCGTATTATGGTTTTGTTGATGATGGTATCGGATATATACGGTTAAGCAATTTTACAAAAGATGCCGGAAAAGAAGTACGTCAGGCTTTTACTGATTTAAAATCGCAGGGAGCAAATTCCATTATACTCGATTTGCGGGGCAATCCAGGAGGTTTACTTAATGAATCTGTTGAAGTAGCTAATATCTGGGTAGATAAAAACCAGGAGATAGTTAGTACAAAAGGCAAAGCTAAACAATGGGACAATGTTTATGTTACAGAGAAGCCCGCTCTCGATACAATAATACCCATAGCCGTATTGGTAAATCGGGGATCGGCGTCGGCATCAGAAATTGTAGCAGGTGCATTGCAAGATCTCGACAGAGCCATTATTGTCGGAGAACGTACTTTTGGTAAAGGTTTAGTGCAAACCACCCGACCTCTCAGCTATAATACGTATCTGAAAATTACTACTGCTAAATATTATATTCCGAGCGGACGTTGTATTCAAGCTCTCGATTATACCCACCGGAACGAGGATGGAAGTGTTGGTTATATTCCTGATTCTCTTATCTCAGATTTTAAAACCCGAAATGGCCGAATTGTTCACGACGGCGGAGGAATAAGACCTGATGTGGATGTTGAAACCACTACTCCGGCAAATATTACTATAAGTCTATATGCCTATAATCTTATTTTTGATTTTGCCACAAAATTTGCTTACGAACACGATTCAATTCCACCGGCAAACGAATTTAAGATTACTGATGATATCTATGCTGATTTCATAGCATTTCTTCAGGATAAAAAATTCGATTACAATAGTCTTAGCAACGATAAACTCGATGAACTGATAAATATAGCCAAAAGAGAAGGATATTATGCGATTGCCAAAAACGAAATTGAATCGCTTCGTGAAAAATTAAGTGCGGACAAAAACAAAGATCTTATCACCTTTAGAAGTGAGATCGAAGATTTGCTGCGCGACGAAATTGTCAGCCGTTATTACTATCAACGTGGACGTATTATTACAAGCCTGCGTGACGATCAACAACTTGAAAAAGCGATTAATTTACTTAAAGAACACGGAGCCGTCAGTTCAATATTGCATGGTATCTATGAAAAGGGAGATATTAAATTAGCACTCGAAAGAGACTAAGATTCCGGTTTATAATCTGAGCTATTTTCAATATAATCCTTAATTTCAAGATCATACTCATCCATTATTGTACCTGTAGTTTCATTATTAACCTGTAAAGGTATGTCCTCAATGAAATTAACAGGTAATATTTTTGGCGAGGTCCCGCAAATAAAGGCCGATTTATAATTCCTGATCTCATTAAAACTAATATTCCTGGTAAATAATCGTATATTTTTCTTCCGGGCGATATTCACAACATGCTTGCGGGTTATTCCATTTAAAAAAACTTTTTCGGGTGGTGAAAACATTAGTCCATCATTTACAAAGAATATATTGGATTTACTTCCTTCCGTGATACAACCTTCGCTGTTAATTAGCAAAACCTCATAAGCCAGTGTCTTTATACGGGTATTATCAATCTCCTTGCGAATGCTCTCGCTTATAAGTACTTGCTTTATATTCGGATCGGGACGTTCAATTGCATATGTGACAAGTTTAACTCCGCTTCGATACATTTCGGGATTTGGATATTCAATGGGAATATAATATGCAACAATATGCAATTCTCCGGCCTGCAACTTACAAAGCAACTTGATATTACCCGTTCGATTTTCATTAACAGAAACCAAACTCTTCAGGGAATTTACTAATTCAGGCAAATTGTATTTTTTTGTAATCCCCAGGCCGAGCAAACTATTATGCAATCTTTCCAGGTGATCTTCAAGAAATAATAATACTCCTTCTACTACTCTGACTACTTCATAAATAAGAAAACCCTGAGTATTGAATTCAAAGTTAATTATTGAAGAGTTTTTTAACTGAAAGTTTTCCTGGTAATAATCTCCTATTATAGTATCCATCACTATTGCGCAACAAACTCGTATGTTATAGTTCCTTTTTGTCTTGGCTCGGCATTCAGATCGATGTTGAAAAGAGAAATGCCAGCCGCTTCCAGTGCAGTTCTTAATATGCATTCTTCGCTTGTGTTTGCCGATGCAACCGATGTTGAAATAACTTCGCCCTGCTGGTTAACCACAATATCAACCACAACCTTTCCACTGCCCTGACATTTATATACAGGAATATTAATATAACGCTCGGTGCGACCTTTAAGGTAAAAATTAATACGTGTCGGGCCTTTGTAATATTTGGATTTTGCAGTTTCCTGATTCTTTTTATCGGGTTTTTCTGATTGAATTATTGGTTCATCGCCTAAAGGTCTGTTTTGTTGCTGATTAAGATCTTTTATATCAAGTTCATCTTTCAATTGCTCAATATACTTTTCCGTACTGATTTTTTGTTCCAGCTGATTAGCCGTATTGACCGCGATATTTTTAATCGCCTGCTGGGATAAAGGTTGTATTTCGGAATTCTTTGATTTATTTTCTTTCATTAATTGTTCAAGAGTTTTATAGGTTTGATCATCAAACTCAATGACAATAGGCTCCTGATATACATCACGAACTTTATCCAACCTAGCCAACAGGAAGATTATTAATATTAATAGATGCACCGAAACTGTTCCAAGCAGTCCTGTTATGATATTTTTTTCTTCTTCTTTAAGTAACATCGTTAATCACTCCCGATACTAAAATAGGAAAATGTTAAGCAATTTTCATGGGTTCTCCCATATTTTAAAGTCGTAAGACAAACCAACGAAATATTGCTTTCTACTATTATGTAATCTTTATCATGGAATGGAATTTTAATTTTTAACTCATCGTTTTCCTATCTGAATTTTCATAAAATTTGTTTCTCCCAGACCAGTTGTACGATTATGAAAAAAGATAGTTATTGTATTGCATAATTGACGCCAATCATCTATTTTTGCTGCCTCAAAAATTCCTCAGTAGCTCAGTTGGTTAGAGCGGCGGACTGTTAATCCGTAGGTCGTAGGTTCAAGTCCTACCTGGGGAGCTAAAAGCAGAGTGAGAGTGAGCGCGAAGAGCGGGCTATCATTCTGCTTTTCTCTTTTCTCACACTTTTATCGTCAAGTGTCAGTACGGAGTGCTACATCTCGCACTTTTTTATGAGTAAGTTACACATTTTATACTTAAGTGCCTCTTATTAAATGTTTTAGCTTACTCGTTATGAACAATCACGATAAACATCGGGATAAATCCGTAGGTCGTACCCGATCTATCGGAATGGGGAGCATAAACTTCCCGTTTTTTTCGACCGGCTTTTTATTTTACCATGTTTTATGTATTTATCCTATATGCTGAAAAGCACGATAAATTTTATGTGGGCCATACCGATAATGTAATGTGGAGAGTTTTGGAGTATAATGAGTTAGCAGAAAATAGCTTTACTTCCAGGTACCGGCCATGAATTCTGGCAGCATGTTCTGAAACCAACCTAAGCCGAAACCTGGCCATACAAACAGAAAAGTAATTTTTTTATCTGTCAAATGTATGCATTAAGACGTTAGAGTAAATTTATCTTTCGAATTCGGATTTCTCCGAATGAGGTCGGTGAATTGGGGATTTCTGCCATATTTTAATTTTCACTATCTTCAAATCCAGATAAATTACTCTTAAAACAGGAATAACAATATAATTATGAAAGTATTAGGTCTGGGTAATGCCCTTGTGGATGTTCTTGTCCAACTCGACAATGATCAGATAATAAAAGATTTGGGATTCCCGAAAGGTAGTATGCAACTTATCAATGTGGGAGAAATACCTGTTATTTCCAAACTTATCGAAGATGTACCAGCATTCATGGCATCGGGCGGATCGGCTGCAAACACAATTCACGGAATGTCCAGGCTGGGTAATCCATGTGGGTATATTGGTAAAGTAGGTAAGGACGAGTTGGGGGATTTCTATGCCAGGGACTTTAAAAAAGCGGGAGTTCATACGTATTTATCAAAATCGAAAACTGTCACTGGAAGAGCCTATACCCTTATTACTCCCGATTCGGAGCGAACATTTGCAACCTATCTCGGTGCTGCGATCGAACTAAATACGGGTGAGCTGAAAGAAAATATTTTTACCGGTTATAAATTATTGCATATCGAAGGCTATATGGTGCAAAATTCCCAATTAATTGAGAAGGCACTGGAAATTGCCAGAACAAATGGAATGCTGGTTAGTTTGGATCTTGCAAGTTACAATGTAGTTGAAGCCAATCGGAAATTTTTATCCGGAATTATTCCAAAATATGTTGATATACTTTTCGCTAATGAGGATGAAGCCAAATCCTATACTAAAAAAAGGGACCCGGTTAATGCACTTGCCGATATTGCAATACAGGTAAAAATTGCTATCGTTAAAGTCGGATGTGAAGGTTCATGGATAAAGTCGGAAGACACTGTTCATAAAATTGATATTACTCCTGTAAATGCAATAGATACAACGGGAGCCGGGGATCAGTATGCAGCGGGATTTCTTCACGGATTTATTAACAACCTCAGTTTTGAGCAATGTGGGAAAATCGGATCGTTGTTGGCGGCAAAAGTAATTGAGAATTATGGTGCCCGTATACCTGATACACTTTGGGGAGATATTTTACAAACAGTAGGGAAAATCAAGGTTTCAGTCTAAAATAGTCCGTGAAATTCAGCATTTATTTTATCAATTACCTGACTAAGATCTTCCGATTTATCGATGAAATTATTATGATCGACATCAATTATCATTAATTTGCCCAGATTATAAGATTCGACCCAGCTTTCGTAACGCTCATTCAATCGCCTGAGATAATCGAGGCGGATATTATCTTCATATTTCCGACCACGCTTCTCAATTTGCTTTACCAACGTGGGAACCGAAGCGCGTAAATATATAACAAGATCGGGAGGGTCAATTAAAGATGAAATCAGGTTAAATAAAGCAAAATAATTCTCGAAGTCTCGGGTCGACATAAGGCCCATTGAATGAAGATTGGGAGCAAAAATATAAGCATCCTCATATATTGTACGATCCTGAATAATTGTATTCTTTGATTTTTTGATCTGTAAAATATGATTGAAACGGCTATTCAGGAAATATATCTGCAAATTAAACGACCATCGCTGCATATCGTTGTAGAAATCATCCAGATATGGATTTTCATCGACTTCTTCGTAATGACCCTGCCATCCGAAATGATGAGCCAATAAACCGGTTAAAGTAGTTTTACCCGATCCGATGTTTCCTGCAACAGCAATATGCATAGTATTTACATTTTATAGATATCAATTTACATTATTCCAAAAATAAAAACAACCCTCTGCCTGCAATCCCCTTAGTTAAAGAAACATTTCGAGTATATCATCAAGGTATTTACGGTTATTGTAGAGACGGGGTACCTTATTTTGTCCGCCTAATTTACCTCTTTTTTCCATCCAGTGATAAAATGTTCCCGATGGAACCGATCGGACTAAAGGTTTATCTAGTGTAATATTTTTATAGCGTTTTGCTTCATAGTCGGAATTTATGTTCATGAGTGCATGATCGAGAATAAATCCGAATTCATCCAAACTATTTGGCGGAGCTTCAAATTCAATTGCCCATTCGTGCCTGCCTTTTTTATTTTCGCTCATGAATACAGGGCCTACAGTATAGTCGGCTATCTGGGCACCTGTTTTTTCACAGGCCTCCTTCAGTGCTTTCTCCGCATTATCCACTATCACTTCTTCACCAAATACATTAATGAAATGTTTGGTCCGACCCGAAATTTTCAGTTTATGCGGATAGGTCGAATTGAAAACTACGGTATCTCCAATAAGATAACGCCATAAACCTGAATTAGTGGAAATTACCAGGGCATAATTCTTCCCGGTCTCTACCTGGTCAATTGTAAGGGCTTTCGGATTGTTGTTCTCCAATCCCTCGACCGGGATGAATTCATAAAAAATGCCGTAATCCAGCATTAAAAGTAAATCGTCGTTTTCCGCGTCATCCTGAATGGCGAAAAAACCTTCCGATGCATTGTAAGCTTCAACATAATGCATGTCAGCTGAAGGAATATATTTTTTGAATTGTTCCCGGTAGGGAGTAAAGCTCACACCACCATGAATAAAAAGTTCCAGATTCGGCCATATTTCTATCAAATTCGACTTTCGGGTGTATTCCAGGATATATTTTATCATAACAAGGTTCCACGAAGGTACTCCGGCTAAACTTGTTACATTTTCTTTTATGGTTTCCTTAGCAATTCTCTCCAGCTTCTCTTCCCATTTATCAAGTAAGGCTACTTCCTGGCTGGGGGTTCGGATAAACTCGGTCCAGAACGGAAGATTTTCAATAAGTATAGCCGATAAATCGCCGTAATACGATTGATTGTTATAGTTATCGATTTTATGGCTCCCTCCCAGCGTAAGTCCTTTACCGCTGAACAGTTTTGAATCAGGATAATTCGTTGTATATAAGGCAAGTACATCTTTACTACCCCTGAAATGACATTTTTCCAGCGCATCGCGACTTACCGGTATGAATTTACTTTTATCGTTAGTTGTACCTGAAGACTTCGCAAACCATTTAATCTCTCCGGGCCATAACAAATTTGTTTCTCCTTTCCTTATCCGGTCTATGTATGGTTTTACTTCTTCGTATGTTTGTAATGGCACCATTTTCTGAAAATCGCTTACAGTTTGTATTTTTTCATATTTGTGACCTTTCCCCCAGGTTGTATTTACAGCTTTATCAATTAAATACGTAAAGCATTCCTTCTGAACTTGTTCCGGATACTTCCGTATCAGTTCGATTTGGGTAACTCTTTTGAAGTTAAGCCAGTTAACAATAGAGGTAATTAATGGCATTAAGCAGTTGGTAATTGATATAGACAAAGATATAGATTCACTTAAATTCTGCAAAAAGCATATAAACACTTTAGAACAATAAAATCACGTGTTTAGCAGAGCTTCTTATAAGTCGCTTACTGTCAAGATGAAACTAAATTTCTTTCTCTGACATTATTTTTTCAATATGCGAATAGTTTTATTTCTTTAAAATTATTTTAGTGTTCGTGTAACATTTTGAGAATACTATTACTGATAAATGGAGATATTTCAGGAGAAAATAAAAAACTTCATAATTAATAATTTGATCTTGTTGTAACGTAATAATAATAGAACATGTAAAGTAATATACTGAAATTCAAACTAGTAAATTATAAATTTTTAATTTTATGCGAATAATATCATACTCTTATATACTCAATGTAGTTCGCAATATATTATATTTATCGCAAAGTATATATTATCAGCTTATTAACAGTAGCTTAAAAAGGAATTATGTTTTTGAACGATATCAATGATATACGTTTTTTACCTTTACATATAAACTCTTTCAATACAATACTTGTTATATAAGCATTGTAAACTATATTACACCTGATAAAATATTCAAACTCAAATCTATGTCAAATGCTTGAGTCTTTCGGAACTGTAGCAAAGGAAGAACGTGTAAAATCAGTTGAACACAATATTCTTCCCAATTCGTGTGTGTTGGAAAATCTGGAACCTTTCCCCGGATATCATGGTGAAAACCTGCCGACCGATCAGGGACCGGATTCATTTTTTCTAATCACTACTGAAGAACACTCCTCGGAGAAAATATTCCGTGTATCGGATGATATACGCACTTTTACGGGGTACTCTTTTAACGGAAGTCCAGCGAGACTATGCATAGGTAATGATACATATTATGCCATTCGCATTCGTGACCTGAACAGCTATGAACCACTTGAAGAGATTCAGAAATGTTATCTTGATACAGGTATTCGTTTCTTCAAGAAAAAAAGTATAGATGATTTTGCATTAATTGAACTGAAGAAAATCTTTTCGCTTGAATGGATAAGTGATACTATTCTGAAAGATAAAGATGGAGCAGTACATTACCTTAAATTATTTAAGCAATTGACCTGGGGCCGTTTTCGGAATATTACACGGTTTGTTAAAAATAATCTTGTTGATGCAAACTTCGATGCTGCTCTGGTTGTAATATATGCAAACGTTGTTCACGATTTGGTGCGTATTTACGATAAAAACAACAATATCGCCCACCTCGAAGAAATAAGAATGAAATATATTGAGGGAATAAGAAGAACTGAATAGAAATATTAAATATCTGTATATTAATTATTTAGAATCAAATTTCATTTGTTCCACGTGGAAAACCGAAAAATATTATGGATGCGCCTCGAGCCAGTTGTCGCCGATTCCTAACTGTACTTCCAGTGGAACGTTTAGGCTAGCTGCATTTTCCATTTCATGCCAAACTAATTTCTTAACAGCTTCCAACTCAGGTTTAGACACATCAAAAACCAATTCGTCATGTACCTGTAAAATCATTTTTGATTTGAAACTGTTTTTCAGCTGTCTGTGAATATTGATCATGGCAATTTTAATGATATCAGCAGCAGTCCCCTGAATGGGTGAATTAATGGCATTCCTTTCAGCCATACCCCGCACCATTGAATTAGGAGAATGTATATCAGGTAGATAACGTCGCCTGCCAAACAACGTGGTTACATAACCTGTCGATTTTGCATCCTGTATACATTTATCCATGTATTCTTTGACCTTCGGAAAATTGCTGAAATAGCTATCAATAATATTTTTAGCCTCGGACCGAGGAATATTCAAACGCTGGGACAGTCCGAATGCTGATATTCCGTATATGATACCAAAATTAGCCGTTTTAGCACTGGAGCGCATCTCTCTTGTAACTTCAGCAGGTTCGATCTTATAGATTTTTGCTGCAGTAGACCTGTGAATATCGGCTCCCTTATTAAATGCTTCAAGCATATGCTCATCACCACTCATATGAGCCATAAGACGCAGTTCTATTTGAGAATAGTCAGCCGAAAGTAATATATAATCACTATTGGCAGGAATAAAAGCCTTACGTATTTCACGTCCTCTTTCCTCACGAATTGGAATGTTCTGCAGATTTGGATTTACTGAACTCAAACGACCTGTGGCAGCAATTGTCTGGTTAAACGATGTATGTATTCTCTGAGTGTCTTTATCGATAAGTTTTGGAAGGACAGTTACATAGGTCGAATATAGTTTTGTAAGCGATCTGTAATCGAGTATCATTTTAATAATCGGGTGATTATTCCTAATCTGCTGCAATACTTCTTCACTAGTCGAATACTGCTTGGTCCTTGTCATCCGTGTATTACTGCTAATCTTCAGTTTTTCAAAGAGTATTACTCCTAATTGTTTAGGTGATGCAATATTAAATTTTTCGCCGGCTTGCTTGTAGATTTCCTTTTCAACTTCTTTTATTTCTGTTTCAAGCTGTTTTTCATATTCATGTAGGTTGTTTATATCGAGGTTGAAACCCGTTAATTCCATATCGGCAAGGACTTCAATAAGAGGCATTTCAATTTTTTCAGCTAATGATGAAAGTTGCTTATTTTTTAATTCGGGTTCTAATTTTTTATAAAGCCGATAGGTTAAATCTGCATCTTCACAAGCATAATCTTTAACTCTTTCAATTTCTATATCTTTCATATTCAGCTGATTAACACCCTTTTTACCAATGAGTTCTTCAATTGCGATCATTTTATAACCTAACAAATGCTCTGTAAGTATATCGAGTTTGTGTTTGCTTTCGGGATGCAGAAGATAATGGGCAATCATTGTATCAAAATAGGGTTGTTGTACTGAGATA
>CAYUAV010000046.1:0-12826 GCA_964442665.1 uncultured Bacteroidales bacterium | reverse complement strand
GTATTAGGGTATTTGAAATCTCTCCCGATTTCTTGCTAATACCCTCTTTAATTAATTGCAAATTGCTTTCGGCTGCCTCAACTTCTTCAAGAGCGCCATTGTATTCTAAACGCACTTTTTGAAATTCTGCTTCAGGAATAACCCCTTGCTCGTATACTTTCTTTTGCCTTTCGTAAACAAGCTTTGCATCTTCGAGTTGAAGTTTGGCTTTATTTACCCGTGATTCAGCGCTATTTAAAGCAACCATGTCTGGAATAATTCTCACTTTCGCAATCAGGTCTCCCTTCTTTACAATTTCTCCCGGTTCTACATAGATTTCGGAGATAATCCCTGAAACCTGGGGCTTAATGGTAATCTCTTTCCGTGGAGTGACTATACCCGTTGCAACAGTTTTCTGGACAATAGATGAAATAGTGGGATTTTCGGTTCCAAATATAACATCATGTTTCTTGCTTTTTTTTACCAGAAAAATTACTCCACCAAAAACAAGCACCCCGATAAAAACAATTAATAATATTCTACCAACGATTTTCATAATATTAGGTTTTTAATTGTACTCACTTCTAATTGCATCAATAGGTTTCATGGCTATGGCCTGCCTTGCCGGAATAATGCCGGCAATTAACCCGGCTACAACCAAAACAAGCAATGAAACAAATGCTATTTTTAAACTGATTTGCGGGTTATAAAATACATCGAGGGCTGATGGCGGAAGCGCCATGTTTACCAGTTCTACCAAACCAATACCACAGAATAACCCGATATATCCGGCAGTTGCTGTCAGAAAAACGGATTCCATCAGCAATTGGCCGATTATTCGCCAAGGCGTAGCTCCTATTGCACGCTGAATGCCAATTTCCTGGGTACGTTCACGGACTACCACCAGCATGATGTTACTAACCCCCACTACACCTGCAAACAATGTTCCGAGACCCACAATCCATACAACCAGCATAATGCCAATAAAGAGTCCACGGAATTTCTTAACCATCTCCTCTATATTCTGATGCCCTACAGCCATTTCATCATCGGGATTGACATAGTGAGCTGCCTTTAAAAAGCTCATCGATTTGGTTTCAATGTCTTTTACCGAGTAACCAGGCTTTGAAGTCATACCAAACCAGCCTACCATATCTCCAAGATTAAAGGCTTTTTGCATGGTAGTGAGCGGCATGGTTATGCTGGCATTCTGATAAGTACCCCAGTTGCCCGTATGTTTTGATTTAAACACTCCCACCACTTCAAAGTATATCCCGTTTATCTTAAGGTATTTCCCCAGCGCATCTTCTTCGGGTTTGAAAAGTACTTCGTTCACCCGTTCGCCTATGATAATAACCTTTCTGTATTCCTCAATATCTTTATAATTCAGGTATCTGCCTTTCAGTATAGTGCAGGGATCGATACGATTATATGCAGGATAATCGCCGAAAATATCGAAACCTTCCGATACATTATTCCTCGATACCGGCTGTGAACCCCTGTTAAGTCTTGGCGCAAGGTATTCAATGCCGGGTACTTTCTTTCGAAGCATATCCAAATCCTTGATTTCGAAATTATAATACCTCCCCTTTTTAAAACCCTTATAAGGCATGGTAGTTTGCTGTGTCCACATGAAACAGCTGTTTACCGCATGATCGCCTACATTTCGCGACAATCCATTGCCAAGGCCGGAACTGGCGCCAAGCATGATCATCAGCATGAGAATGCCCCAGAATATCCCGAAAGCAGTTAAAAAAGACCGAAGCTTATTTTGCTTCAATACATGAAAGATTTCTTTCCATCGGTCGCGTTCAAACATGGTATTTGGTTTTTTGGGTTAAATTCTTATTCGTCACGTAAAGCCTCAATGGGTTTGATGTTAGCAGCATTTCTGGCCGGAAAATAACCTGCCAGAGCCCCGGTGATAATTAATAACAGCGTAGCACCAATGGCAGTGGGTATATTGACATCAGGGTTCATGAACATTTCATTGGGTGGAATATTTTTTGAAACCATCGTAATGATAAACGTTCCGAAAAAGAGCCCTATATATCCGAAAAATGCAGTTATGAGTATCGATTCAAAAAGTACCATGCGGATAACAGATCCCGGTGAGGCCCCCAACGCTTTTCTCACCCCTATTTCCTTTGTCCGTTCTTTCACGGTAATAATCATAATATTTGCAACGCCCACAATAGCGGCTATAATTGACAGGATACCGATAATCCAGATAAATATTTTTATTCCAAGGAATACATTCAGCATCTGGTTGTAATACTCCCAGTTATTATTGACATAGAATGCATTTTTATCATTTGGGTCGAATTTATGCCGCTTTCCAAATTGTTGACGCAGTGTTTCTTCAAAATCTTTACTCTCTTTAACCGATAAGTCTTTAACTGTCATTCCCAGATAGCTGACAACATTGCGCCCGTTGTATAATCTTTGAGCTGTTTTGGTTGGGATGTATATTCTGTAAGTATTTCGTTCAGAAGCGTATTTAAATACCCCTACTACTTTAAAAGCAATTCCGTTTGCCAGGATATATTTCCCGATAGGATCGACTCCGGAGAAAAAGTAATCGCGCACAATAGGGCTGATAACAGCCACTTTACGTATTTTTTCTACATCTTTCAAATTAATGAACCGGCCCGCAATAATTTCCATTTGCTCAACATATATATCCGTTTCACGTGCCGATTGAATTTCGTATTGCCCGGTTTTCTCGCCATACTTTAAGATCGTATTATAGACAATGGTATACCTTGATGTAATATGGTCGATATCCTGATTAAGCCTTTTGGTCTCGGTAAAATCATTGTCATGAAAACGGATATCCCTGCCGGGCTTCATCCCTTCGTAGGAAACGCTTGTTGTTCCAGGAAATACCCAAACCGAGTTAATGGCTCCCCGCTTAAAACTGTTTTTTGCAGCATTTTCGAGCCCCATTCCTGATCCAAGAAGAATAATAAGCATAAAAATTCCCCAAAAAACGCTGAAACCCGTAAGAATGGTCCTCAGCTTATTTTTACGCATGGTATTTAAAATTTCCTGCCAGGAATCAATATCAAACATAGCTGACTTTTAAAGTGGATTTATATTCCTTATCGATAATACCATCTACAAGGTGGATGATCCGATTGGTGCGTTCCGAAATATCCTTCTCGTGTGTTACAATTATTACTGTTATTCCCTCGTCGTTGATCTCTTTAAAAAGATCCATCATTTCCAGCGAAGTTTTCGAATCGAGTGCCCCGGTTGGTTCATCGGCCAGAATTATTTTTGGTTTGCTGATCAGTGCACGTGCAATGGCTATGCGCTGATTTTGCCCTCCCGACAGTTCACTCGGAAGATGTTCCGCCCATTGCACCAATCCCATACGATCGAGGTATTCCATGGCAATTTTATTGCGTTTTTTCCTTGCAACGCCTTGATAATAAAGAGGCAGTGCTACATTTTCAACTGCATTTTTAAAATTTATCAGGTTAAACGACTGGAATACAAACCCTATCATATGATTACGAAACCAGGCAGCCTTCTTCTCGTTCAGCCCTTTTATCAGTTCATTATTCAGATAATAATCACCTTCGTCATAATTATCCAGAATACCGATAACATTGAGTAATGTCGATTTGCCTGAGCCGGACGATCCCATAATCGAAACTAATTCACCCGATTCTATATTCAGATCAATTCCCTTTAAAACATGGAGGCTGTTAGAACCAGTGACATATGATTTGTGAAGATTTTCTATTTTTATCATAAATTCTTTTTTAATATTATTTGTAAAAATCTATACGAATAAGAAATAATATATCTTTTCGAAATCCGCGTCATATAGCAGAGATATTACAACATACTAATTGAAATCAATATTAATTTAATTCTTTTACTTTATCATTCTTTGTCAATCCGGAAATAACTTCAATGTTGAGCCCATCTGATAATCCTGTTTTAATAACTCTTTTTTCAAATTGCTGGGGGGCCTTTTCTATTTCAACATACGGAGTATCATTCTGGAATTGGATCACACTTTCGGGAACTGACAGAACACTGTCGCGTCTCTCGAGGACTATATCTGCATTTGCACTATAATGTGAACGAATAAAAAGGTTCTCTTTAAGCTTGACCTTTGCTTTTATTTCAAACTGGATAGCCTGGTTTTCCGAAACTCCCTCCGGAGAAATGTATTCCAGTACGGCATCAAATTTTTCATTTTCAATTGCACCAATAGTCAAAATCAGTTTCATCCCTTCTTTTAATTTGCCCACATCGGTTTCATCTACATTTCCTTCAAAAATCATTTCACCCATATCAGCAACTTTAGCGATTGTCGTTCCTGCATTAAAAGTATTGGTTTCAATTACCGAATTACCTACCTCGACAGGAACGTCCAATATCATACCGTCTATTGTTGACCTGATAAGCGTATTTGTAGTGGTTCCCATTTTTTTGTTAACACCATCCCGAATAAGTTGAAGGTTATTTTCTGCCGATTCCAATTCCTCATTTGCATTATCATAATCAACTTTATATTTCTCAAAATCCGACACGGCAATTACACCCTCTTCATATACTTTCTTTTGGCGATTATAAACCGTCTTAGCATCTTCAAGGTTGATTTTTGCTCTGTTTAAGCGTGATTCAGCATCATTAAGAGCTACCATGTTTGGAATGATCTTTATCCTGGCTATTAAATCACCCTTGTGTACCATTTTGCCCGGTTCAATATATATTTTATCAATAATGCCGGAAACCTGTGGTTTGATTTCAATTTCTTTCCTCGGGACGATTGATCCTGTTGCTACAGTTTTTTTGATAAGGTTAGTAACCACAGGATTCATTGTTTCAAATGTTACTTTTTTGGGACGTGACTTTTTATAAAGAAAAACCAAAGTTCCAATGAAAATAATTCCAATCAGGACATACAAAAAGATCTTAAAAAATCGCTTCATAATATAATTTTTTATTTACTATGTCATTCATAATGCAAAGCATCAACAGGCTTAATTTTCAATGCATGTTTAGCGGGAATAAGTCCTGCAATGATACCTGAAATTACAAGAATGGTAAGGGCCGTAATTGCAGCTCCGAAATTAATCTGAGGATTAGCAAACATGCCCAAATTACCGCCGGCTTTAATAACTATATAATGTACAACTTCTACAATTCCAACACCCAAAACAAGGCCGGTATAGCCTGCTATTGTTGTAAGATAAACCGATTCAAGCACAATTTGACGGATTATCTGAAAAGGTGCGGCGCCTATGGAACGTTGAATACCTATCTCCTTGGTTCGCTCGCGTATAATTACCAGCATGATATTGCTCACACCAATGATACCTGCCAATAATGTACCTATACCGACAATCCAGATAAGAACATTTATTGCCAAAAAAAGGCCGTTCATCTGGTTCATTTCTTTTTCAAGATTATAATTCCCAAATGCCTGCACATCTTCCGGCGCAATATCGTGACGCTGTTTTAATAATTTTAAGACTTTTTCCTGTACTACGCTGGCTGAAATACCCTTCTTCGCGGTTATTGAAAAACCATGTACTCTGTCGGCATAATTGAAGGTCTGTTGCATAGTATAAAAAGGCAGTATGACTGACTTATTTTGCTGCTCTCCCGATCCGCCTGAATGTTTTGATTCAAAGATTCCGACAATCATATAATATACTCCATGTATCCGGACATATTTACCTAAGGCATCTTCTCCTTTGTTAAACAGGGCATCAATTACACCTTTCCCCATTACGGCTACTTTCCGCTTTTGAATCAGGTCGATATGATTAAGCAGTCTTCCCTGTAAAACATCTACAGGATCGATTTTAAATATTTCCGGGTAATGACCATTTATTTCAAATGAGCCGCTTTTTGAACCGTACGTTACTACGCTATTATCCTGATTCCAGGTTTCAACAACGAGATTTGGAGTCATAAGGTCAATTTCCTTAACGTTATTGCGCAAAAATTCTATATCAGGATTATTGAGCTGTACCCACCTGCCGGAAGGCAGCCCTTTATAAGGAATGCTGGTACGCTGATTCCAGATAAAAAAACTATTTGTTGCAAAATCGCCCATTTCACGAAAGGCACCATTACGCAAACCACTACCGGCACCAATCATAATTACCAACATCAGAATTCCCCAGAAAACCCCAAATGCAGTAAGAAGTGTCCGCATCTTATTTTTTTTGAGCGCACCGATTATTTCCTGCCATAGATCTTTGTCAAACATATGTTAAGGTTTTAATCCTCTTCTCAGACCATACAAGTGTTACTAAAGCTATTTTAAATCTAAAAAGTTAAAACAATAAACCATGGATGTAATACCCATCCCCTCTGTCCCCCTCTCGAGAGGGGGTATAAAGAGAGTGTGTTTTAAACCCTTATAAAAAAATTGAAATTCTTTTATTGTTGACATAACACTAGTATTTTTTCAAAAAATGGTTTTCATTCATCCCGTAATGCCTCAATGGGTTTTACTAAAGCTGCACGACTGGCTGGTATCAAACCCGCCAGGGTACCTGAGAAAATTAGTAGCAATGTTGCACTAATGGCAATCCTGAAATTAGCTTCAGGATTCAGAAAAAAACTATCGGGATTACTGAAAGCAGGTTTGAGAACTTCCAGCACTCCGATTCCCAAAACCAATCCCACATATCCGGCAATAGTTGTAATAACAATAGCTTCAGAAACTACCTGGAAAACAACAGAAAACGGTGAAGCTCCAATCGCTTTCCTGATACCGATTTCTCTCGTTCGTTCTTTGACAACAATAAGCATAATATTGCTAACCCCGACAATTCCAGCAATAATTGTTCCTATTCCTATTACCCAAATAAAAAGCCGGATAGAATCAAACAGTGTCTGAAACTGGTTATATTGCTTGTAGTTATTGTAAATACCCAAAGCACTGTTGTCATCAGGATCGAAATGATGGCGTTCTGCATATTGTTTTCTTATATCTTTTTCCAACATCTGGCTTTTTTCAACTCCGATGTTTTTAATTGTAAATCTCATATGATCAATTCTATCGCCATTGTTGAATATCATTTGGTATGTCGAAATAGGCATATATATAATATTATTGTTCCTGTCCTGCTTGGCTTCAAATACACCCACCACCATAAAGGGGACGTTTCTGATTTTGATAAATTGACCGAGAGCAGGTTTTCCGCGAAATAATTCATCATAGGCTTTTTTACCTATTATTGCCACTTTTCTCCTTTCCTTCATGTCAAATTCGTTCAGGAACCTGCCCTGAGTCATATCAAACTGGTTAATGTATTGTACATCCGGATTGACACAACTTAATTCATAAGTGCCATAAAACTTACCATATGTAACTGTATTATTCTCGGAGACCCTTATCCAGGGCGAAAGTTTTGTTATCTCATTATTATCCCTCCTGGTATCTTTTGCATCTTCATTTGTAATAGTAATATACCTGCCTTCTTTATAACCTTCATAGGCCTTGCTCATTTGTCCGGTATAAAGTATCATAGAGTTTGTTGCCAGTCCCCTGAACTGGCTTTTTACTCCATTTTCCAGGCCAGTTCCCGACCCTAGCAGTATGATTAACATGAAAATGCCCCATGCCACACTAAATCCGGTCAATATAGCCCGAAGCCTGTTCTGCTTTATAGTAATTAATACCTCCCGCCACTTATCAATATCAAACATATGCCTGAACTTTTTGTGATTTTAGGTTTTTCTCTGTAATGCCGTCCTTTAAACGAATAATTCGCCGGGTATAAAGCGCTGTTTTATTTCTTTTTCCCTGTCCGACATATTGATAATAAAGAGGCAAAACAACATTTTCCACGGCACTTTTATGGGATATCAGATTGAAAAACTGAAATACGAAACCGGTCATCCGGCTACGGTACCATGCTGCCTTTTTCTCATTTAAATTCCGGATAGGGATTTCTTTCGGATTGTATCCTCCTGAATCATAGGTATCAAAATTTCCGATAACATTGAGTAATGTCGATTTACCGGAACTGGAAGATCCCATAATTGAAACCCACTCACCGGATTCTATTTTCAGATCGATGCCCTTTAATATATGTAGCCTGTTACTACCCGTAACATACGATTTGTGAAGTTTTTCTATTTGAATCATTGCATTACCCATTCGATTTGGATGATATTTTTTCACAACGATTATGCCAACACATATATTGCTTTGAATATGTGAATATTAGAATATTTTCATTGCTGAGATTAAATCCTTAAACTTGAGATTATGTTCAATTCTGTTACAGCAAATGTCCGATTAAGTACACTTAGTTATAAAAAATTGTACTAGCTATACACTGATCATAACCACCATTCAGGTTTTTTTCTCACTATTAAGACAGGTAAAGCTAAATTTTGACTTATCATTCACCAAGAATTAACATAATTTAAAAAAAATGTTTTTTATCTCCTGTAAGTAACTTCAGGTGAATTATTTCCCCATTTTTTCACTTTACAGACGCAACCATCTTACTATAATTTGCATCTGAAAAATAGCAGTAACCCAAGGATATCCACTTAAAAAAGTGTAAATTTGGGAGTATTCCATTCATTAACAATTGCTTAATACACTTGATAATATAATCAAAGGTTGCTGCCAGAAAGAACCCGTAGCTCAACGGCTGCTTTACGAAATGTTCAGCGCACGAATGTTTGGAGTTTGTTTACGTTACTCGGGTTCGAAAGAGGATGCAAAGGATATCCTGCACGAAGGATTTTTAAAGATTTATGAGAAGATCGGGCAATTTGAAGCAAGAGGTTCTTTTGAAGGTTGGATACGAAGGATAATGGTAAATACTGCCCTCGAAAAGTTCAGAAATCATAACAAAATGATTAATGTACAGGAGGGGATAGAAGAATTCGAGAGAGGTGATGGAGCAGATCTTACCGAAAACATAACAGTTAAAGAATTATTAGGAATGATTGCAGCATTATCGCCTCAGTACCGAATCGTATTTAATATGTATGCTATTGAAGGGTATTCGCATAAAGAAATTAGTGAATCACTGGGTATTACAGAGGGAACTTCGAAATCGAATCTCTCAAGGGCACGGACGATACTTCAGGAGAAGGTAAAAGAATATTATAAACAAATTGAACGAGTGGGTTAATATACAGGAGGATGATGGAAAAGCATGAGAATATCGACGAACTTTTCAGGGATAGGTTAGCAGATTATGCACCTGTACCTCCGGCCGAAGTGTGGGGGCGAATTGAGCATGATCTGGTCAGAAACAGAAAAAAAATATATTTCCCGGTTTTCCTTAAAGTGGCTGCAAGTGTTGTTTTATTGGCAGGCATCTCATGGTTATTATGGAATTACTTCAATTCAACACAGGAAGAACCCGTTATAAGTGAAACAACAAATATTAAGTCCCCCGATGTAATTTCAGAACCTGATATTGCACTTCCTAAAGAAGTTACTGTATCGACAATAGAAAATATTTCCGAACAGAATTCTGAGAACCATCCTTCATCATCAGCTGAAGTTGCTCTTTCAGAGAGGGGCACTAACTTATCAGATCGCTCTGATGTACCTGAAACAGCTTTATTATCCGAAGAATTTACAATATCTGATAATGTAATTCCACCGGGAAATTCACATGAAATCTTGCTTAGTTCTGATACTGTGGAATTATCATATCCTGTCATTAAACGGTATAGTACTGAAATTGACCCGAATGATCTGATCATGCAACAAAATATACTTAGCCTTGAAAGTCAGAAAAAGAGTGATCAGAAAAACGGACTGGATTGGTCGGTAGGGGGGCAGGCCGGCCCACAATATACATACCGCAATGTATATGTGAATACTCCTGCTTATCCTGTCGATAATTTTGATAATTATGAATCGGGACTGCTGGCATATTCGGGCGGTCTGGATTTTAAAATTGAACCGGTAAAACGGTTTTCGATCCAATCGGGAGTGTATTATTCAAAAATCGGACAAACCAAATCTACCCTTCAGGTCAATTCTGATATAGCGACTACATGGTATAACGATCCGATTGAAATTCTTGATCCGCCCCAACGTGGATCCAGTAACCTGCCTGACGTCGTTAACTCTACTGGCAGTCTAACATTCGATAAAAATCTTTCTCCTCCAGTACAAGACAATGACGATATTGACTGGACTGTAGGTGTCATTACAGCGGAACAGTACTTTGAATATGTTGAGATCCCTTTTATCTTCCGCTACCTTTTAATAGACAGAAAAATTAATGTGAATCTTTGCTCCGGCTTATGGGCGAATTTCCTCGTAGGTAATAAAGCAGTAGCTACCGATAATGCAACTTTCACTACCAAAGGTGAAACTGAAAATATAAATACATTCGGTTACAGCGGATCGGTAAGCGTTGGATTGGAATACCCGCTGGCACGCAATATCGATATAAATCTTGAACCTTTCTTTAAATACTACCTGTCGCCAATCAATACAAATCCTGAAACAAGCGTATACCCCTATTCAATAGGAGTATTAACGGGAATCAGCTATTCATTCTAAATCAAAACTTAAATTTATTCCTTCGATTTTATCTATTTTTGCGGTTTAATTGTTATGCTTATAAACCGAAAATTTTTCTTATGTCACTATTGATTATGCAATGGCTAAATATCAAATCAAAAATAACCGTAGGACTCCTTTTTATTCTCGTTTTTTTATTCGCGGCATTTTCAGATGATCGGCCGGGTTACTCGAATCAGGTGCCGGTCCTGGCTTATGCTATTTCACCATTTATACCCGAAAAAGTCGATTTCTGTGGTGAAAAAGTTCCTCTTACATATTTTGACGTTTTTGAAAGCCTGGAGCATGAACTTATTATAAACACATATTTTCATTCACAATCTTTGTTTTATATAAAAAAGGCCAGTCGCTATTTGCCTGCTATCGAATCTATTCTGAAAGAAAATAATATCCCTGATGACTTCAAATACCTTGCTATCGCCGAGAGTGGATTTTCCTATATTGTATCACCTGCCGGAGCAGCAGGATTCTGGCAATTGCTGGAAAGTACTGCTAAAGATTACGGACTCGAGGTTAACAGCGAAGTTGATGAACGCTATAATCTGGAGAAAGCAACTGAAGCAGCCTGTAAATATTTGAACGAATCATATACTATTTATAAGAACTGGACTATGGTTGCCGCTACATACAACGCCGGTCGCAGGGGAGTTGAACGCCAGATAGAAAGACAGGGTGAAACTAATTATTATGACCTGCTGCTTTATGAAGAAACAGCCCGTTATGTTTATCGGGTCCTTGCCATAAAATTACTTCTCGAAAATCCTCTGCAATATGGATTTAATATCCCCGATTCCGAAAAATACCGGCCCATTCCATATCATGAAATTTCAATAAATACAAGCATCGACGATATGGGTGCCTTTGCAAGGGATAATGGTACGAATTATAAACTATTAAAATTGCTGAACCCTTGGTTGCGGGACAATAGTTTAACTAATAATCAGCAAAAGACTTACTCTATCCGGATTCCTGCCTCAAGGGAATTTATCCGGTAACGCGAAAGATATACTTACATAAAAGTTTGGAAAAGTACAAAGAAAATATTGAATCGGGTGATGAAATAAAAGTATATGGAGCCAGGGTACATAACCTGAAGAACATTAATGTAGCTATTCCCCGAAATAAATTATCGGTTATCACCGGGTTAAGCGGAAGCGGGAAATCGTCACTCGCTTTCGATACAATCTATGCAGAAGGTCAACGACGTTATATCGAGACACTCTCAGCTTATGCAAGGCAATTTTTGGGGAATATGGAACGTCCCGATGTTGATAAAATTACAGGGCTTTCACCAGTTATCAGTATTGAACAAAAAACCACAAATAAAAATCCCCGTTCAACTGTCGGCACTACAACCGAAATTTACGATTTCCTTCGCTTGCTTTATGCGCGTTCAGGTGAAGCTTATTCTTATAACACCGGTGAAAAAATGGTACGCTACACCGATGAGCAGATAATCGACCGGATTGTAGAAAATTATAACGGAGAGAAAACATTAATTCTGGCTCCTGTCGTAAAAAACCGCAAAGGGCATTATAAGGAGCTCTTCGAGCAAATTATGAGAAAGGGATTTCTCTATGTCCGGATCGACGGGAAGATTACTGAAATTAAGCATGGATTGCGTGTCGACCGATATAAAAACCATAATATAGAAATAGTTATCGATAAACTTCTAATCAAAACTGAGGGCAGAAAACGGTTGAAGGATTCTGTAATAACTGCAATGCATCATGGGAAAGGCACTATTATGATCATGAAACAGGAATCAAAGGAAACAAAATTTTTCAGCCGTCATCTTATGTGTCCCACCACAGGAATTTCATATAACGAACCTGCGCCTCATACTTTTTCATTCAACTCGCCACAGGGCGCCTGCAGTGAGTGTAATGGCCTTGGTATAATTGATCAGGTAGATAAGGATAAGATAATCCCCAATAAAAGACTTACCATCAGAGAGGGTGCTATCGAACCCCTTGGCAAATATAAAAACAGCCTTATTTTTTGGCAGATTGAGGCCATAGGGCGCAAATATAATTTTACAATTGATACTCCTCTTCATAAAATACCTGAAGAAGCTCTGAAGATAATCCTGTATGGAAGTGAAGAGTCATTTAAACTTGAAAATACGCCCCTTGGTACAACATCAAATTATTTCCTGAGTTTTGAGGGAGTAGTGACCTACATCAATAACCTTCAGGCAACCTATGGTAATAACGGCAACGATGCCAGCAGTTGGACAAGCCAGTTCGTAAAAAAAGTGGTTTGCCCGGTTTGTTACGGACAACGATTAAA
>CAYUAV010000045.1:0-12902 GCA_964442665.1 uncultured Bacteroidales bacterium | reverse complement strand
AGTCGACACATCAAGCGGCGAGGAAATCAGCAATTCGGTTTTTTATTATCCCAGATGGAAAGAAGGTAAGTACTGCGATCCGGTAAAAAATCAGTTTCGCCAACATCCGTCAGATTACCTCGAAGGTCTTGAACAGACAATAAAAAGTATCATAAAAACAGCCGGACCTGAAATCGCCGGATCTGTAAGAGCAATTTCTGTCGACACGACCGGTTCAACTCCTGTTGCAACCAATGAAAAGGGTTTACCCCTCTCACTTATCCCGGAATTTGAGGAGAATCCCAATGCCATGTTTATACTTTGGAAAGATCATACATCTGTGAAAGAAGCAGCCGAAATCAACGAAAAAGCTAAAAACTGGGGTGGTACTGACTATACTATATTCGAAGGCGGAGTATATTCCTCCGAATGGTTCTGGGCAAAAATACTTCATGTATTGCGCAAAGATGAATCGATCAGGAATGCTGCATATTCATGGGTAGAGCATTGCGACTGGATCCCGGCTTTATTAACCGGGGTGCATTCAGTGAAAGATATAAAAAGAAGTCGATGTGCAGCTGGCCATAAAGCCATGTGGCACGAAAGCTGGAATGGTTTACCCCCGGAAGAGTTCCTCCTGACACTCGACCCCTTACTATCAGGCTTGCGGGAAAGACTGTACCATGACACTTACACCGTCGATAAAGCCGCAGGCATTATAACAAAAGAATGGGCTGAAAAACTCGGATTACCTGGTGATGTAATAATAGGTACCGGGGCCTTCGATGCCCATCTGGGAGCAATTGGAGCCGAAATTAAACCGTATTATTTGACAAAAGTGATGGGTACATCAACCTGCGATATTCTTACAGCACCCATGCATGAAGCAGGTAAGAATCTGGTACACGGAATATGCGGTCAGGTTGATGGATCGGTCCTTCCGGGTTATCTCGGACTTGAAGCAGGGCAATCTGCTTTTGGCGATGTGTATGCATGGTTTAAAAAATTGTTGTTGTGGCCCCTGGAAAATCTTTTGAATGAAACAAATATTTTAACCCGCGAGGATAAAAATAAGCTTCTGGAAGAGATCTCCGAAAACCTTATCCCCCGGCTTAACGAAGAAGCCCGGAAATTACCGATGGATCAGAGCCCGGAGCTTGCGCTCGACTGGCTGAATGGACGCCGTACACCCGATGCTAACCAGAACCTGAAGGGATCAATTGCAGGATTATCATTGGGTTCAGATGCTCCCCGTATCTTCAAAGCACTGGTGGAAGCCACTGCATTTGGAGCAAAAGCCATTGTACAAAGATTCATCAATGAAGGAATCAAAATAGACGGTATTATAGCTCTTGGCGGAGTTGCAAAAAAATCGGACTTCGTAATGCAGGTAATGGCCGATGTTCTTAATAAACCCATACTTGTAGCCCGCTCGGAACAAGCATGTGCCCTTGGTTCGGCTATGGCGGCATCAGTTGCAGGAGGAATTTATAAAAACTTTGAATTGGCAAAAGAACACATGGGCAGCGGATTTGAATCCGAATACAAACCGGATACTGAAAAAGCTGCGCTATATGAAAAAATTTACACCCGGTACCTTAAACTAGGTAAATTTATTGAAGAAGAACTAACCAAATGAAAATATAAATTATGAAAAACCTGATCATTTTTCTTGCCCTTGCTGCTGCAACTGCCTGTGCATCGCAGAAGAAACAGGATGAAAACTCCCTTGCTGTTAATCCCGACTTATTTGATACCATTATAGATGGCAAACAGGTAAAGCTATACACACTAAAAAATGATAGCGGCATTACAATCTATCTGACCAATTATGGAGCCCGTATTGTCGGGGTTCAAACACCGGACCGTAATGGCAAATATGATGATATTGCATTAGGTTACAGTACTATAGCCGATTATTTGAATGACAAAATATATACAGGTTGCGTTGTGGGTAGATATGCAAACCGTATAGAAAATGCAAGTTTCGTTCTAGATGGAGAGGAGTATCACTTGTATAGGAATGATGGGAAGAATACCCTTCACGGCGGTAAAAAAGCTCTTGATAAAAGAGTATGGCAGGCTAAGCAAAATGATAACAGTATTGCCATGACATATCTCTCTCCTGATGGTCAAGAGGGATATCCGGGAAATCTGAACATCTCGGTAACCTATACGCTCAATCCCGATAATTCATTAAAAATTGTATACGAGGCTGAAACCGATAAAACCACGGTGATCAATCTTTCTAATCATACTTACTGGAATCTTAAAGGTGAGGGCGATTCTACAATACTCGACCACTATTTCCAGATCAATGCCGATTATTATACTCCCATTGATAATGAATGGATACCAACCGGTGAAATTGCTCCTGTTGCCGGAACACCTTTTGATTTCACTTCCGGAAAAATGATTGGCAGAGATATCAATGATGATAATGAACAGTTGGAAAACGGGTTAGGTTATGATCATAACTGGGTACTCACTAAAAATACAGATGATACCTTAGGTTATGCTGCAAAACTTTGGGAAAAATCAACGGGCCGATACATTAAAATATTTACGACAGAGCCCGGATTCCAGTTTTATAGCGGCAATTTTCTTGACGGTACAATTACAGGCCGATCAGGCAGACCCTACCTTTATCGGTCGGCTCTGATTTTCGAAACGCAACATTTCCCCGATTCACCGAACCACAAAAATTTTCCGTCGACAGTCTTACACCCTGGTGAAAAATATAAACAGGTTAGTTTTTACGAATTTGGAGTCGATAAAAAACCTTAGAATTATTGTATTGTGTTTTTAATAAGTAAGCCTAAAAACAAATGACCGCATCGCAATACGATAAATATCCAACCCATCATCTGGCTGTCGATTGTATTATTTTCGGATATGAAAGAGAAAAGCTGAGACTATTGCTGTCACACAGGAAGTATGAACCGGAAATGGGAAAATGGTCACTTCTCGGAGGTTGGGTTGAACAGCATGAAACTATAGAGGAGGCTGCAAAAAGAGTACTTCTGCAATATACTGGACTAAAAGATATTTATCTGGAACAGGTCCATGTTTTTTCCGATCCGAAACGAGATCCGGGCGGAAGGGTTATCAGCGTTGCTTTTTATGCATTGATCCGGATCGACAAGCACGATATTGAGTTGGTAAATAAATATGGTGCAAGCTGGTGTGCAATTAATAAAAAACCATCCCTGGTTTTTGATCACGACCTTATGGTATCCCACGCACATGAAAAATTGAAGCTTAAAGCAAGTTATGAACTAATTGGTGAGAAATTGCTCCCTTCAAAATTCACTGTGCTGCAACTCCGAAAACTATATGAGGCCATATTTCAGCGTACTTTCGATCCTGGTAATTTCCGGAAAAAAATCCTTTCCCTCGAAGTACTGGAAAGGCTTAACATCAAAAATACTACGGACTCCAAACGCGGAGCTTATTACTGGGCATTTAAGAAAAATAACGGATATTCCTTTAGCGACAGAATTGTTAAGCTGCATATCTGAAAATAGGCAGCCATAGTAAATTGTAGGCTATCTGAATTGCCTGCGAATAAAACCTGAGAAAATACTACACTGCAAACTCGATATACTAAACTCGTGCAACCACATGTGTAGTGTTTGTTCCTTGCTCTTAGTTTATTTCCCTACCAGCTTTTCCAACCAATTCCTGACTTCCTGGAAATTGCTTAAATTATACTTTGCCAGGGTATTTCGTATACCGACCTTAACAGTTACCGCATTTTCCGGGAGTTCCTCAAAAAGGTATTCATCAGTCCAGTCGTCGCCAATGCCCAGAATAAAGTCGAAAGAATCTGTCAGCAATACCTTCGATGCCGCCCTGCCTTTGTTTATGCCGGCATTTTTAACCTCCAGCACTTTATTGCCTTCCAGTATCTCCAGATTACGGTTGGCAATCATACTGGTAAGTTCATCTTTTAGCTCATAGGATCGTATCGTTCCCAATTCGGGATCACTTCTACGATAATGCCAGGCCAAAGAGTAATTTTTTTCCTCGATAAACGAACCGGGTGTGCGATCGACAAAAACTTCAAGGACCGGCCGGATCAATTCTTTCCAATCGTTATTCATAGTTTCCGTTAGCTGCCATTCGGTGCCAGGCTTACGATACCAAACGCCATGCTCCACAATAAGTGTATACTTATGCTTGTCAAACCAGTGGTCGAAAGTAATCCTGTCCCGGCCACTGATTAAAACCACTTCGGTTCGTTTGTCCTTAACCAACCGGTCAAGTAATTTAAGCAATTCGGAATCGGGTCTGGCCAGTTCAGGCTTATTCTGAAAACCAACTAAAGTCCCATCGTAATCAAGGAACAGAATCCTGTTATTAGCCTTTCGAAATCGTTGTGTAATTTCTTCCTGGATAACAGGAGTTAACTTTTTCGAATTATAGCGGGTCTGTATTTCCTTCGAATTCTTTAATGCCTGCATAAAATCATTGGCCCATTTTTCGATATCGTAACGCTTAAGCCGAAGCTGTAAAACCGTATTACGTTCCTCCTGCTCTTTAGCGCTCATCAGCATAGCTTCCTTGAGAGCATTGGCAATTTCCTCGTAATTGTTAGGATTCACTACTAATGCCTCGCTCATTTCCTGGGCTGCACCGGCCATCTCACTTAAAATCAACACTCCTCTCCCATCGACCTGGGATGCCACATATTCTTTAGCCACCAGGTTCATACCATCGCGGATAGGTAAAATAAGCGCAATCTTTGAAGATATATACAAATCGATTAAATTCTCGAAAGGCATCGACCGATAAAAATACCAGACCGGTGTCCAGGTGACGGTAGAATATTTCCCGTTAATTCTTCCCACCTGTTCATCGACCTCGCTTTTCATGATCTGGTATTGTTCTACGTTTGAACGCGAAGGTACAGTTAACATAACCAGCGTTACTTTTCCGCGAAATTCCGGATACCGTTCAAGGAAATACTCAAAAGCATACAACCTGTTGGCTATTCCCTTTGTATAATCAAGCCTGTCGATAGAAAGTACCAGTTTGAGACCGGGTGAAATAGACAGGTAACGATTTATATCGCGTTGCAATGCCGATTTATTTTTATCCGATTGATGCTTGTGCTTAATAGCTGTTTGGTTGAATCTTTCATAATCGATCCCCATGGGAAACGAATCGGCTTTAACAATCCTGTTTCCCAGGTTAATCTCGTTAAAATGAATATCATATCCCAAAAGCCTGCGAATAGAGCTCAGAAAATGCCGTTCGTAATTATAGGTATGAAAACCAACCAGATCGGCACCAAGTAATCCTTCCAGAATTTCATTCCTCCAGGGCAGGGTCCGGAAAACTTCAAACGATGGAAATGGTATATGCAAGAAGAATCCGATGGAAACATCTTCATGGTTCTCACGAATATATTTAGGCAGCATCATAAGCTGGTAATCGTGGACCCACACTGTATCGCCCGGATTAATGTACTCCGATATCACATCGGCAAATTTACGGTTTACCACATCGTAGGCCTGCCAGTTATGTTTTTCAAATTCAGCATATTCGGTAAAGTAATGAAACAGTGGCCATATGGTTTTATTACTGAAACCGTAATAAAAAGAATCAATATCAAGAGCGGTCAGAGGTATAGCAACACACCGCGCATTCTTTAGGGCTGCATTAATAGCATCTTTATGCCGGACTTCTATATCTTCTTCACTCAAACCGTTCCACCCGAACCATATGGAATCGGACTGATTGTGAACCGATTTCATGCCTGTGGCCAATCCACCCACACTTGCCCTGGAAATAACCTTATCCCTGTCAATTGTAATTTTAAGAGGCAACCGGTTCGAAATTATAAGTGTTTTATTCATATTGCGCGTTTTGCACACTATACAAATATTTACCGAGAAATCCAAGAAATTGTTCGTTTGCTTGCATAAAATTCATGTGGCAATATTCATGAAATCCTTACCTGCAGTCAGACTCGCTTTAATAATGAAGCAGTCACCAAGTTGAATTTTACAATGACAGACTCAGGTTTTCAATTATCAGCTTTGTAAATATTTGGAATAACTTTTTCTGTGTTCGTTTGGCAGAAAACGAGATTCTGTATATTATTGGAAATTGTGCATAAAAAATAGTCATGGATAATTTTAAATATGGAATTATTGGTAATTGCCGAAGCGGTGCGTTAGTCTCGGAAAATGGCTCCATTGACTGGTGTTGTTTGCCGGAATTTAATTCTTCATCGATTTTTGCCAAAATTCTTGATCAGGAAAAAGGAGGCTGTTTTGAAATTGTGATCAGTGCCGGCTATTACATTTCTCAACGCTATATTCCCAGAACCAACTTGCTTGAAACCACTTTTAAAAAAGGTATTAATGAATTCATGGTTATCGATTTCATGCCTCGTTACCTAATAAGCGAGACTGAACATTATTCACCTCCCGACCTGATACGATACATTAAGTATATATCCGGTGATCCTGAATTCAGCGTTCTGTTCAATCCAGAACTGGAGTATGCCCGGTACAACACAAAAACCGTTATTTACGACAATTATATAAAAAGCTTTACAACACACGGATCGTACGATTCCATCTATCTGTATACCAGTTTCGATAAGCAAAAAGTTGTTAACGGTAATATCCTCAGGCCAACCAAAGACGGTTTCTTCCTGATAAGTTATAACCAGAAACTTTTGGAACAAAGTGTTGAAAGGACTTACTTGAAGATGGAACGTACAAAAGTATACTGGCTGAACTGGTCGGAACGAACAAAAAATTATAAAAAGTATAACAACGAGATATTACGTAGTGCCCTTGCATTAAAGCTTCTGAGCTATGATAAATCGGGAGCTATTATAGCTGCCCTTACCACCTCGTTGCCTGAGACGATCGGAGGCATCAGAAACTGGGATTACCGCTATTGCTGGCTTCGCGATGCTTCGATGGTTATCAGGGTAATGACCGATCTTGGACATTTGCATGTAGCCCGGCGCTACCTGAAATTTATTCTGAATATTCTGCCAAACAAGGATGAGAAGGTACAAATCATGTACGGTATACATGCGGAACGTGCACTTCCGGAAAAGGAACTGAATCATCTTTCGGGATATCTGGATTCAAAGCCTGTCCGCATCGGAAATGCCGCATTTAAACAAAAACAGAATGATATTTATGGGGTTCTGATGGATGTCATCTATCAGCAATTCAATATTTTCGCTACCTCGCTCGAAAACAGTGAAGCACTCTGGACCATTACCCGGAGCATTGTCAGAATAGTGGAAAAAAACTGGCGAAAGCCCGACAGGGGGATATGGGAGCTCAGAAGCCAGCCCAGACATTTTACTTTTTCAAAAGTTTTATGCTGGGTGGCAATCGACAGGGCACTCAGGATCGCCCGACTTCTGAACATGAAAAGTTATTATACCCCATGGGCAAACCTGTGTGCAACAATAAAGGCAGATATCCTGCAACATGCCTGGAACGACAGTGCAGGTTCGTTTACACAGGCATACGGGAATCATAATCTCGATGCAGCTAACCTGTTACTCGAACCCTACGGTTTCATTGCTGCCGACGATCTGAAATATATCGGAACGGTTAAAGCCACACAGGTTATGCTAAGCCAGAACGGGCTTATGTACCGGTATCGCAATGAAGACGATTTCGGACAGCCCAACTCCTCATTCACCATTTGTACTTTCTGGCTTATAAACGCTTTATATAAGATTGGCGAAAAAGAAGTAGCTGTCAATCTGTTTGAACAGGTACTTGGCTACAGCAACCATCTCGGACTCTTTAGCGAAGGTATTGATTTCGAGAGTAAAAGGCTGCTGGGGAACTTTCCACAGGCATACTCACATCTATCGCTTATTGAAACGGCTATAAATATTTCCTCAGGAGAAGTTACCCTCGAAGAGAAATTACTTAAATCACTGCAATAAGTTAGTATCTTAAGCAGACTTAGCCTGTTACAACCTTCACTCCGAAAGACGTTTCCAGTTATCGCTCCTGAAGGGCGATGCAGGTAATCCGGCCTTATTAAACAGGTTGGGTTCGGCAGTGGCACTCCAGCCAAAACGCACTGCCTCCGGTTCGGGTACCTTATCTGAGCTTACTTCAACAGTATTACCCACAATGGCTGCCCTGGCAGGATAAAATACCTGATCGGCTCCGGCTACCTCGAAATAGGTTAACGGTCCGCCGTGCGCTGTCAGCCCTCCGTCGGTACAGTTAAAATGCACAAAAATTTTCCCATTCTCACGTGAAATAGTATCGTACAGCGGTCCACAACAGGTAATGGTATCAAAGCCATAATCGTTGGCAAGGGCCCATAGTGCAAGACGCCGTCCTACTTCCTGTTTATTTGACGGATGTATGTTCACAGGGTTTCCGATATCGGTTGTCACCACCATTCCTGTATTGGGCACAGAAAGAGTCATTAGCTGGGCTTCGCGCAATTCGGCAGCCGGACTCGGAACATCATCGCCATACTCCCAGGGAGCAATCTGCACATAATAGAAAGGAAAATTGCCTTCTCCCCAGGCATTGCGCCAACTGGCTATCATGTCAGGAAATAATTTCCGGTATTCGAATCCTCTGCCGACATTGGCTTCACCCTGATACCATATTGCACCCCTTATGGTAAAAGGAACCAAAGGGTTGATCATGGCATTATACAATGCCGTTGGTGTTGAAGACCCAATCATAAATGTCACTGATGGCCTTGAATTCCAATTGTTTGTTTCATCATAAAAGTACATTGTACTGCCTATAATTTCGGCAACAGGCATATAGTGCCACTCTCCGTCAAGGATAAACGGTTTGCCCGATTTACAGGTCAATGCTACAGGATCGGACCCATAAATTCCGCCACCTCCCATGATATCGACAACTCTGACGGCAACAGAATTTTCTCCGGCTTTCAGCAGACCTGCCGGTATGCTGTAGTCCCGGTCTGCTTTCCACATTCCCGGAACCATTTTCCTTCCTATTTCCCTGCCATTTATATAGGTTACATCCATATCGTCAATGGGCCCCAGATGAAGGACACATTCACTTCCGGCAAAGGAAGCCGGAACTGTAAATCTCGTACGAAATATCACAACCCCATCAAAATCAGGCAACGCACTGCTTTCCCACAAAGAGGGAATGGTCATCACGGGCCAGCCTGCATCGTCGTAATCAGCTGACACCAACAATGAATCGCTATAATCCAGTGATTTGTAAAAATCATCATTGTTATTGTCGATGGGAACATTTCTGAGCTTTTTCACCCAGGCAAGAAGGGTATCGTATTCCCTTTCAGCATATATAAAGGAATCAACTATATTCATATAGCCGGGAAACTCATCCAGATATTTTTTTGAGGTCCATGCTTCTGCCGGAGTACCTCCCCAACTGCTATGTATCAGGCCTACGGGAATGTTTAGTTTCCGGTAAATATCTTTTCCAAAGAAATACGCAGTGGCACTGAATCCGGGCACTGTTTCAGGTGTGCATTTCACCCAGGTACCTTTACAATTATCGAGAGGTTCTGCCGAAACATTTCTGGCAACTGTAAATATACGTATCATCGGGTAATCGGCCGAAGCTATCTCTTTTGCTGATTTATTGATCGTATCGAGCGGCGGCCATCCTGTAAGCGGCATTTCCATATTCGATTGCCCCGAGCAAAGCCATACTTCACCAATAAGGATATCATTCAGGATGACACTTGTATCCTTAGTCTGAAAAGCTATTTCGCAGGGACCTCCGGCTTCACCGGTTTTCACGGTAACATTCCATTCGCCCTCTTTATCGGTCCTGGTTTTTTTGCGTACTCCCCACGAAGTGGTTACTTCAATCTTTTTACCGGGAGCTGCTTTCCCCCAAAGGTTTATATCTGTATTACGCTGTAAAACCATTCCCGAATTGATAACGGAAGGAAGTTCAAAATTTATCGATTTCTGTTCGTTGCAGCTTATTAATAACAGCAACAGGATGGGTCCAAAAATTTTTTTCATGATTTAGCTATAGTTTAGTTGCTTTCGAATAAATATACTACTAATATCTAAGGTACCATTAATTGATACATTGTATTTCTTTCCTGAGCCTGATATCTTCGGATGACGATCCGATCAGAATTTCGAATTTTCCCGGTTCGATCGTCCATCCGCCTCTTTCCGGATTGAAATATGAAAAAGCAGCCGGATCAAGAGTCAGGGTAACTTTTCTTTCCTCGTTTTTCTTCAGATATACTTTTTGAAATCCCTTTAATTCCTTTATGGGTCTGGGAAGCTCCGATTCAGGATCGCCGATGTATAATTGGGCTATCTCGGCTCCATCGTATTTTCCTGTATTTTTAACAGAGAAACTGATTATAATATTTTCATCCTTTGTGAAAGCATTTTTATTGACTTCCAGATTTCCATATTCAAAAGTAGTATACGACAATCCGTAACCAAAAGGAAAACGAGGCTGAATTCCCGATTTGTCGAAATGTCTGTATCCCAGGAATACTCCTTCGGAAAAGAGAACATGATCATCGCCATCTGAATCGAAATAACTAGTGAAGGTAGCATTGTCTTCAGGTTTTTGTTCGAACGATACCGGTAGTTTTCCTGACGGATTAGTCATCCCGAAAAGTATCTCAGCAACTGCAATATTTCCCTCCTGTCCGGGATACCATGCATGGATCAGTCCTTTGACATCATTAAGCCATGGCATCGAAACGTTGCCCCCGGCATTCAGAACCACGATTGAATTCCTGTTCATTGGAGCCAGTTTTTTAACCATCTCATCCTGTCCGTCAGGAAGTTCCCAGGTCCGGTCCATTCCTTCAGTCTCAGTATTCTTATTGAAACCTACCGAAAATACAACATAATCACATGATTGAACAGCATCAACAGCTTCATTCCACAGTCTTTGTTCACGGTTTTCCTCTCCGGGCTTGGCCTGGTAGCCCAGCCTGATCGAGGCATTTCCACCGCCCTGAAAGTATTCAACAATAACTTTATATTCTTTACCTGCATCAAGTTTTTTTTCGCTGCTTCGGACAGTTTCAGGCTGATTTTGCCAGTGTTCAATGATCCGTTTACCATTGAGATAAACCCGATAGCCATCGTCGCCGGCAACGGCTATCCGATAGGTACCTGAAACAGGCACATTAAAATAGCCTTCGAAACGGGCTGAATAATTAGTTTCCGGTAAATCAGGATACACCGAATCATTAAGCGTAAGGTTAAGAGTTTTAAAAACAGCTGAAAAAACAGGTTCTCCTTCCAGATCAATATTACCGTAAAAATTTCCTGACATGCCGGTTTGTTTCTTGCCATTAACATAAGTATACCATTCACTATTTGCGAAAAAGTCTTCGGGTAGTTCAGTCTCAATTGGCAGTGCCTGGGCATGAATCACTTCAATATTCTTACCTCCCACTTCCCGCATAGCATCAAGAAGTGACACCGGGTATAAAGGCCGGGTATAGGAACTGCCTCCACCTCCTGTTACAGCGGGATCCGCATTGATACCGACCACAGCAATTTTCAGTTTCCGACCTGTATCGACCGGCAATATGTTATCATCATTCTTAAGAAGTGTCATCCCTCCCCGTGCTTCATTAAGGGCGATGGAACGAACATAATCCTCATCGAGCGTAAAATCATCGCTGATATCCGGATTATCGAAATATCCGAATCGTTCATACAAATTTAATATTCGCCGTACCTTATCGTTAATAATTTCTTCATCCAGTTCCCCTGCCTTTATTGCCGGAATCAGTGTATCGGTATTCATAAAATCACCGGCAGGCATTTCCAGGTCCAGTCCGGCCTTTGCACAGGCAACTCCGTCGTAAGTTGAAGTCCAGTCGGACATGACTATACCCTGAAAGTCCCAGTCACCTTTTAGTACTTTGTTAATCAGAAAATCATTCTGCGAAGCATGAATTCCGTTAACAGGGTTATAGGAAGTCATAACCGCACCCACTTCACCTTTCTGAATACATGCTCTGAATGCCGGAAGATATATTTCCCGCAATGTGCGTTCGTCCATATCGGAAGAGACGATATGCCGGTCGTAATCCTGGTAGTTGGCATCAAAGTGTTTTGCCGTAGCCACAACCCGTTGTTCCTGCATTCCTGTAACATATGACGAAGCTATTTCACCGGCCAGGTAAGGATCTTCACCCAGGTATTCAAAATTCCTCCCGCAATAAGGCGCCCGATGAATATTCATTGCAGGTCCCAGCATAATATGAACGTTTTTATTTCTCGCTTCCATTCCGATGGCAGTACCCACTTCTTTTGCCAGGTCTTTATCCCACGATGCAGCAAGGGCAATTGATGCCGTATAGGCAGTGGACGGACCATAGTTTCGTACGCCAACAGGTCCGTCGCACATATGTATTTCGGGTATTCCGTACGATTCGTAGGCGCGGATATTGAAACTTTTATACCCGCCAATGAAATCGATTTTCTCCTCCAGCGACATCTTACTGATGATTTTTTCAACTCTCCTCGTCGAGCCTTCAGGTATTCTTGCACATGAACCAAATAGTAATCCAATAATGATAATTCCTGGTAAACAATGTAAAACTTTAATTTTCATATCTCTTTTTCTTTTTTCTGAAACTTGTTTTACGATTCAATGATCAATGGAACATAATACTCGAATACGGTTCCGACTCCAGTTTTCGATCTGACGGAAATATCGCCGCCTAATAAGTTAACCAGACTCTTAACTATAGCCGGCCCCACACCATTTCCACCATATTCACGATTATTGTTTCCATAAACCTGGGTGAAATTATTAAAAATTATAGAAACCTTATCTTCAGGAATACCTATTCCTGTATCACTTACCGAAAATACCAGCCGGCTGGTATGCAATTCCGAACATGCAAAGCCAATTGTGCCTTTTTTAGTGAATTTGATTGCATTCTCG
>CAYUAV010000044.1:2471-12928 GCA_964442665.1 uncultured Bacteroidales bacterium | reverse complement strand
CTATTGGAGGACTCCTTATGAATAAGAATACTGTAATTATTCTATATCTGATACTGTTGATCAATCATGTAGCCCATGTTTTCGAGGAGATCTGGGGCCGGTTCTGGATCATGGATTCAATCTTTGGACCGGGATGGTTTCTGACAGTAAACCTGAGCTTATTTTGCATTCCGGTCGTACTGTTCTATTTCGTCCTGCAGGAGAAAAAATGGGCGTATCGTTTAAGTCTTGTTTATGCAGGCATCATGGTATTGAACGGCATGGGTCATAATGTGGCCACGATAGTAACAAAACATTATTTCGGTGGATTTGCCGGCGGTTATACAGGCATCGGATTGATAATCATTGGCGCTGCTCTGTTCTATTATCTTTTAAAAAGGCTTCGGATACTGACATTACAAATTAGTAATTAAAAGCACTACTCAAACCATCAAATTAAAACTGAACCAATGGACTTATACAATCAAAAAGACAAAAGCATCCCTCAAAAAACGATTTTGATCATACTTGAAATCGTAATACTGGGGATAAGCTATTGGATCCTGTTTGCGGGGGGTTATAATGCCCTGTTTTCTTCATCATATCCTATTACCGGCAACGAAACACGACATCTGTTACTGTTCATTTTCAACCTTGTAGTGTTCCTCCGGATATTGATCACGATGTTTTACCTGATAAAAAGGCATATTCCCTGGGAAGAAGCATTTAGTATTCCATTTGCTTTTGCCGTCTATTACATCGGATTTGCCTTGCTCGGCTATAAATCCCAAAGAAGCATTGATTTTATCGACATTATTGCCATAGGTATTTTCATATTGGGTTCGTATGTAAATACCGGCTCGGAATTATCGAGAGATGCATGGAAAAGAAATCCGCTGCATAAGGGTCAGCTATATACAAAAGGGCTCTTTAAATACGCGATGCATATCAATTATTTTGGCGACCTGCTGTGGGTAACGGGTTATGCTATACTTACAAGAAACTGGTATTCCGTTCTCATTCCCATATTCCTGTTTTGTTTCTTTGCTTTTTACAATATCCCGAAACTCGACAGCTACCTGGCATCGAAGTACGGACAACAGTTTGATGAATACAAAAAGCGAACGAAGAAATTTATCCCGTTTATCTATTAAAATATTAAAAGGAGAATGCTGGTGGATTTCACAGGATTAGTTTTCCGGAGGCATGCCGGTATTCTGACGATGAAACAATCAAATAGTATTGTATCGATTTAACAGATTCGGAATTAATAAATCCCTGCCTCTTTATATCGTCAGAAAGTTGATCATAACGTGTGTGATGATTCTGAATATTAAAATCGATTAGGGTCTGGTAAATTTTAAACGTCATTGATATGCAGTTACTTTTAATAAACCAAATCCGCCGAAATTATGAGACCACTACACACATTTTTCTTTTTAATTATTGTATCATTTTGTAACTCTGCTTTTTCTCAAGTTGATACAATCCTTTATTTTGGACAGGAACCGCCGGGTGATTCAGCAGTTGTTTTTGCTCCGGATTCGATCTCCTTAACGAACAGGAAGGAATTAAAAATCACCTTTTCACCTGACGAACAGGAATGCTTTATCGGGACTGTTATTAGTGATACGTTCAGGTTATTGCATTCTTCTATAGTTGAGAATCAATGGACTGCTCCTGTTCCGATTGATTTCCCTAATACATCATTCGAACGGGAGCCCATGATATCACCCGACAGTAACAAGCTGTTTTTTACTGCACCGCAGTCTCCGACGGGAGAACAATGGCTGACAGATATCTGGATATCTGAAAAAATCGATGATAACTGGTCCACTCCGACCAGACCTTCAACTCCGGTCAATACGAGTTCTGAAGAGTGGCATCCAAGTTTAACTTCCAACGGAACGCTTTATTTTTGTTCGAACAGAAGTGGCAAATATTATTTATACAGAAGTGAGAAAACAGAGGAGCAATATAATAATGTCGAAAAACTGCCCGATGTAATAAACTCATCTCAATTCGGAGCAACTGATCCGTATATTGCGCCTGATGAAAGTTATTTGATATTTACTTCCGGAGATTACACCGATCAGTATATCAGTTATCGCAAAGAAGATGATACCTGGACGAATCCAAAAAATCTTGGTTCAAAGATCAATACTGAAGGCATTGAATACGGATCATTTGTCAGTTATGATTCCAACTATTATTTTTTCAGCAGAATAGGAGGTTATGGTCCTTTAGGATGGGGCGATCTTTATTGGATAAGTACCGGTTTTATTGACAGTCTTCGATATACCAATTTCCCTCCGTATGTATTGAATGCAATACCTGACCAATCTGTCCCGGTCGGGGAAGCATTTAACTATACTGTACCCGATTCTGTTTTTTTTGACGATGATGGCAATGAGACGCTGACCCTGTCAGCAACTTTAAGCAACAGTGAGGATTTACCCGGTTGGTTGAATTTTAATTCGAATACATTTGAAGGTACTCCAATAGTTGCAGAATATATAAATATTAAAGTAATTGCAACAGATACCGCCGGTTCGGGCGTATCTGATATTTTTCAGTTGACCGTCGGTAATCCCACCGATAGTAAAGAAATTGAAAGTGAGGAATTGTATATTTTCCCAAATCCGGCTGATAACAAAATTTACATAACGAATCTCCAAAATTCAGAAGATCTGTCATATGAAATATTGGATATAAATGGTTTATTAATAGAACAAAAAAAGCTAAAAGACAATTCTATTGACGTATCAGGTTATGATAAGGGTTTGTACATCATAAGTATCAGCATGACCGGAAATAAAATTGTTACAAAGGAAATTGTCATTAAGTAACCTGGAATGATGAGTTTTATATTTGGACGGGTATCTTTTCCTTTTCAATAATATGAAAACTTCAGGAGGTTAAGAAAATTTCCTTATCAAAGAGAAAGAAAATACAGCCTGGTAGTAATCATTTGTTAACAAACCGACTCATGTATTGATCGTATTATGTCACGGCAGAATCCGATACCGGAACAGGCACGGGTATCTGCCCGGTTTAAATCATTGAAGCGGGCCTTCCGGAGATGGGTAAATAAGCCGTTTTTTTGTATATTCCCGTGCAAAAACAATACGATATAATGCCGGTGACATCATACCGGCCGAACATTGGCTGAAAGTCTACATATATGATGAAAAAGACAGTAGTAAAAACTTACGGCCTGGCAGTATTGATATTTGCTGTCGCCTTATGTTCATGCACTGATACATCAAAAAGAACAACAATAACTATAAAAGGCGAGCAATTTTATTTTAACGGCCGGATAACTTATAAAGACAGATACTGGAAAGGGAACAGGATTGAAGGACTTCTGTTTAACTCAAGAATGGTACAGGGAATATTTGACGACCTGAATCCTTCAACAAGAGAGAGATTTGCCTATCCTGATACGAAGCAATGGGATCCTGAAAGGAATACTGATGAGTTTATTGTGGCCATGCCGGATTGGAAATCACATGGTTTACTGGCTTTTACACTGAACCTGCAGGGTGGAAGTCCTTTGGGTTATGGAAATGAGGGCTGGATAAATTCTACCTTCGACAGTGTCGGTAATCTGAGAAGTGCTTATATGTACCGGCTTGAGAAGATTCTTGACAAAGCCGATGAACTGGGGATGGCAGTTATCCTCGGGTATTTCTACTTCGGGCAGGATCAACATCTGAAAGATGAAGAAGCTGTAATCAGAGCAGTTGATAACATCACTGCCTGGATACTTAAAAAGGGATATAGAAATATTCTGATCGAGATCAATAACGAATGTGATATACTTTATGACCACGAGATATTGCAACCTCAACGGGTTTCCGAATTGATCAAACGGGTCCGGATGATGAGTGATAATAAACTTTTGGTGAGTACAAGCTTTAGCGGTAATAAAATCCCTCTGCCGGATATTATTGAGATCTCTGATTTTATCCTCCTTCATGGCAACGGAATTAATAATCCGGAGGGTATCACCCGGCTGGTGGATCAGGTCAGACACTCGGAAGTCTACACCCAAAAGCCCATCGTGTTTAATGAAGACGATCATTATAATTTCGATAAAGGATCGTACAATTTGCTCTCGGCTATAGAATCTTATGCATCCTGGGGATTTTTTGATTACCGGCGGGATGGAGAAGGTTTTGAATCGGGATTTCAAAGTGTTCCTGTCGACTGGAAGATCAGTTCGGAGCGAAAGAAAAGTATTTTTATGAAGCTTAAAGAAATTACGGGTTATAAGTAAAAATTAGCTGACATGTTGTTAAATGCATTGGACTCTATTATTATTCGATGGATCCCTCCATTGGCATACGGTATTTTCTCTTTGCCTGAGGAGATATCCCCGTTATCATCCATTATGTCCATTGTAGTTATGCGGTATGTCCAATTAGTCGGAAGAGGTGGTGAATTCGGCTAAAAATATGCCGGTATTGTCTTACGAGATGACCTCCTTGTTATCGGTTATGACTATCATGATCAAAAAATAAGTCCTGTTCAGCTAAGGAGATGCCAGGCAGGACCAAAAAAATGTTCTGTTGAACGAGCCTGATGTGCGCGTACGTTTCATTCATAAAATTCATATTCCGGCCGGAATGAAATGGAGCGTCGGAATCCGGAAGATTGAAAAAACAACTTATGCATAACGTTCTCCTAAATAATTATGTAAAATTTAACTTTTTTAATATTTTAGAACCCGTTTAACGGAAGGTTATATACCTGTGGCAAACTGAAACAACATAGGTTGATCTCAGCATTGAATCAGGTGTAAAAAACAACATGTTATAAATTAATGAATGTATGGATTTCGCGAAATAATGGAAGAAAACAAGTTAAGAGAGAAAATTATCAGATGTGCCACAAAAATTCACACCGCATTAGGTCCCGGTTTACCGGAGAGTATCTAAAAAGAGTGTTTGCAAAACTTCATGATAACTATGTGCTTCTCTGTGGTTAATCTGACTTTGTTTCACCTCAGAGTTTTCACAGAAAATACAATTGAGTTACAAAGTGAAGAAATTGAACATAATAACATTATTTAAACACGCCAAGGTTCATCACCATAGCACACTTTGATAAAAATTTATGTCTACTTAATAATTATAAAATCTACCAATAAACCTGTTTTATGTAATTATGGCAAAACGTAAAAAGAAGAAAAAAAGAAATCTCCACCAACAAAAAATCTTAAGGGCCCGGCACCGGAACAAATTTATAAGGAAAATTAAACATATCTGTGCCCTCACAGGAAACAGGGAAGCATTTAGAATGATTCCGAAGGATGAACTCACTGAAATCTATAAATACAGATACCGGGTACCCCGGCTGGAGCCAGAGTTTAAAGAAGACTGGATGCCATCTCAGCTGAAAATCACTAAAATGTTTTTCTCATATATGCTCAAAGAAAGATTAGTTCCTGTCCTGCCTGAAGGACCATTGATCAGCCTGAACGATTTATTTACGGCAGGCTATTCTCTTAAAGGCTATCTTGCAAGGTTAAATGACAATAAATTTCCTGCCGCAGCAAGTTTAAAACAGCTCATGAAACCTTTTACTTCGTTTAATAATTCAAACAAAGAGGCTATCAAAGACCTTATGTTCGTATTAAATTCCATCTGTCTGGTGGCAGGTGATATCTGTAGTAAAATATACTGGTCAAAAATAGATATCATCCAGGATAGTGAAAATAGTGCCATAGTTTACATAAATATTACCATACACTGTGAACATGTCGAACAAAAAGTGCTGCTGATTGATCAGGTTAAACGTCCTGTTTTCAAAGTTGGATTCGGATTAACCGAACAGGGTGTTGATTATATTACCATTCCGTCTTCTTCCCTTAATACTGAAAATAAATCACTGCCCACTTCCCTCGGTGTGTATGTTCAGTCGCATGCAATGCAAAGACTTACAGAACGTATCGATTGTCTTGTCAAACCATTGTTACATCATCATCTGTACGAATCGTTTTTAGAGGTCAAAACAATTCCTGAAGGGAAAAACCGATACCTTATCGAATACAGGATCCAAGGATTTAAAGTAGGTTACTTTTTGGCATCGGTTGAGGAAAATATACTGGTACTGCGTACCTTCCTGTTCCTGACCAATAACGGCACTCCTGAAGGAAAGAAGCTGTATCGGAACACCGGTCTGAAGAAGCTCGATAAGCAGTACCTTGCTATTGATAAGGCCAGCACTTTTCTTGCTTCCGATATCTGGAATAATCCCGATCTCAGGAAGATATTTACGGAATCGGGGTGCGAAAGCCTGATCGGCCTGTCGGAAAACGATGATTTTAATGACGAGACACTGAAAGTATCCGGACTTATTTCAAAATATATGCAACTTCTATCTGTTGAATCTCCGGAGACAGAAGAGGTCGGGGAGAAAATTCCGAAAGAACAGTTTCAGTTTCAGGAAAGTTGAATATTATGTACCAGGATCAAATGCTTTACGCCGATCTTTTATATATGGTCAAATGACAGTTAGATCTTCAACCACATTTATCAGGAACTATCATTGATCATCATTCCTACGCAACCAAATTGAAACCTTTTCCATCTGAACCGTATATGCAATCAAATAAAACCATCATGAAAACAATGTATTATTCCGTCATTATTACTGCCTGCCTGCTGTTAAGCCTTACCGGTTGTCAAAAAGATATCGGAACTGACGATCCTCCGGTCTTAAGCGGCCAACTGATAAGTCATTCCGACTGCAAGTTTAATAAGTCATCCGTATCAGAATGGGAAATACCCCGTACGCAGAGCTGTGTAAATTACAGTTTCAATGCTGCGACAAACAAGTTACATATGACACACGTAAATGCCGGATTTAACTGTTGCCCGGATAGCCTGTATTGCTCGATAACACAAAGCAATGATTCAATTATCGTGCAGGAGTTTGAAAAAACTGCCGGATGCTCTTGCGATTGTCTGTTCGATCTGGAACTGGAACTTACCGGAATTGAATTAAAGAGCTACCAGGTAAGGTTTATCGAACCCTATTCCGGCGATCAGGAAAAAATAATCTTTGAAATGGATCTGACATTGAATAATACAGGTTCCTTCTGTGTAACCCGCACACAGTATCCCTGGGGAGAATAAAATTTCAATCATAAAATTCATAAACCTGCGCATACAAGTCAGTGCAGCCGGGAAGGCCTTTACCTGAAGTCCAAACAAATTAAGCCTTCCTCACACTGCATGACCTTAATAATTCTTTTCAAACTAAATCAAACCCCCAACTCCATCATATTAAAAGATTTTTTATCTTGCATGGGTATGCCCGGAAGCAATCTTTTGAAAGTAAGTGATAAACAGACCTTAACCATAAATGCTTCGTGCATGAAATATCTGTTTTCTCTTTTTCTGTTCGTTGTAATTGCCACTTTTGCTTTTTCGCAAAATACCGGTAAAACTGATAGCCTTAAAAAGGTATTAAAATCTGCCAAAAGCAAAGCTCCCGTATTAAATGAATTAGCACGATCCTACCTTACTGTTTCTCCTCATGAGGCACTAAAATATGCCGGAACTGCAGTAAAGGAAGCTGCACAGGAAAATGATAAAACCCAACTGGGTGAAGCATTGAGAATATCTTCCCTGGCTTACCAATCGCTGAATGAATATGAAAGGAGTATTGAACTCGCCGATTCAGCTATAACCGTGTTTAAGGAAATAAAAAACGATGCCGGTTTATTGAGATGCCAGGAAATTAAAGCATCTAACTATATGTTACAGGGAAATTACAACAAGGCATTGAATTTAATGAATATCATTGCCCGAAAGGCAAAACAAATAGATGAAAAACAAATCTATGCTGCTATTCTCATTCAAATGGGAAGAATTCACATGGTCCGGGGTAATTTTACCGAGGCACTGGCTAATTTTGATAAAGCGATGGAAATAGCCAACGAAATGAACAGCCGTTATTTTATGGGTCATATTTATCATTTCAAAGGCCTGGTTTATCAGAACCAACAAAAATTTGAACTGGCTATAGAAAACTATCTTAAAGCATTGCCTATATTCGAAGAAGAAAATATCGTCACACAAATACCCTATTTACTGGTTTCGCTCGGTTCGGCCCTGGAAGAAACCAAAAATTATGAAGAAGCACTCCGGTATTATACCGATGCGTTAAAATATTATCGGAACACGAATGACAGATGGGGTCTCAATGAACTTTATAGCTACATAGGATCGGCATATCTTGAGATGAATAATCTGGATTCAGCATCAGGCTATTTTAACAGATCATTGAATTTAAGTAAAGAAATAAATGACAGATCGGCTGAGTGTAATGCCCTGTATAAGCTGGGTGAGATTTTAACCTATCGGCATCAATACGATAAGGGGCTCGAATATCTTAACCTGGCTCTGGATTTGAACTCTGATATGGATAATAATTATCAATTGGTGAATATCCTATACAATATGGGTAATTGTTATCTGCTTATGGGAAATATCAACAAAGCCCTGAGTAAATTAAATGAAGGACTGATACTTGCCGATTCGCTGAATTTTAAGTATGAAAAGATGATACTGAACAAAGAGATCTCAAAAGCCTATACCGAATTAGGATTATACAAAAAGGCTTTACTACATTTCCAAAATTATTCCGAATTGCACGATTCGATTTACCAGGAGAATGCCCATAAGAACCTCGTTGAGATGGAACAAAAATATCAGTCTGAAAAACAGAAGTCTGAAATCAGTCAGCTTAAATTAGATAATATTGAACAGGAAGTAACGATCAGAAAACAAAAATCAGTCAGGAATATCTTTATCCTCGGATTCTTTTTTGCTGCACTTTCAGGATATCTTTTTTACAGAAGCTATGTCTCAAAAAAGAAAGCCAATAAAGAGAAGGAAGTACTACTGAAGGAGATCCACCACAGGGTTAAAAACAATCTTCAGATTATATCCAGCCTTTTAAACATCCAATCGGAATATGTAACGGATAATAAAATTGTCGGCGCTGTCCAGGAAAGTCAGAGCAGAGTTCAGGCTATGGCATTGATACATCAATTGCTTTACCAGGAAGAAAACCTTACAAAAATTAATTTCAGTGACTACCTGAAACAATTAATTTCTAACCTGGCCTCGATCTATCAAGACAAGACATCAAAAGTAAATGTCGCAATTGATACTCCCGAAAGCTGGTTGAATATCGAAACATCTATACCCCTGGGCCTGATTGTAACGGAGCTGGTCTCAAATGCCTATAAGTATGCATTCAACAATAGCAATGAAGGGGAAATACAGATCAGCTTAAAACCTCTATCAGAAGGAAAATATTTACTTAGAATTTCGGATAATGGAAAAGGATTACCTGGAGGCACCGACATCCTGAATTCCGATTCAATGGGATTGAAGCTGGCCAATATTTTGACCGGACAACTTAACGGGCGACTGACATATGAATACAACGGCGGTGCTGTTTTTAATGTTGAGTTTTTGGAAAACAGACCACCGGAAAAGTAAATTTGTATAAGATTTAATTTTATGCTAATGAGAAAATAAACCGAAATGCAATTGTAAAACAGATAAATAAAGTACCTATGTCCAACCTGAAAATATTAATTGTTGAGGATGAAGCCATTATTGCCGAAGATATAAAGCTGCAGCTCATTAAACTGGGCTATCAAGTTACCGGCATCTCAAAAACTTATGAAACCAGCCTGCAACTAATCGAAAAAGAAGTTCCGGATATTGTACTGGTAGATATCAGGCTCGAAGGTAAAAATGATGGCATTGATCTGGTCCGGGTAATAAAAGAAAAATATGATATACCTGCCATATTTTTAACCAGTCATGCCGATAAGGCAACCGTCGAAAAAGCCAAGCAGGTGAAACCCGAAGGATATTTATTAAAGCCATTTAAAAGAGAAGACTTATATACTTCTATCGAAATAGCTTTTTCAAATTATATTGAAAGGCTCACCAGCATACAGGCTTCAAAGGTTTTTGAAAATGAAAACAGTCCTGTAATCCAGAATAGTATTTTCGTAAAAAAAGACCATCTGTTAATTAAGATCAGGTTTGACGAATTGAAATGGATCCGGGCCGAACGAAATTATGTCGAATTGCACTGTGACGATAAAATGCATTTAACCCGGTCCACATTACGTGAATTTCTGGATAAGCTTCCACAGGATCAGTTTATTCAGGTTCAGCGATCATACGCCGTAAATGTCGATCATATTTCCGCTATTGAATCCTCAGCGATCTTTATCGGTAAGACTGAAATACCAGTAGGTCGCTCTTACCTTGAGATAATAAAAAACAGGCTCCATATAGAAATGTGATGCCGACAATTCACTCCTTTTACAGGTTAGGAAAAAGTCACTTACGATATAGTAATTTTATCGATCTTTCAGGCTGATTAAAATATAATGAAAAGGTTTCTTTTTGATTTTCTTGTTGATGTTTAACTCC